>JASHTU010000567.1 GCA_030040395.1 Acidobacteriaceae bacterium | reverse complement strand
GTGGACGACGCCACACGCAGCGCGCTGGAAGCCGCGGCAGGGCTATGTGTTTCCCGCACGCACTACGATATCGAAATCGAACACTATCTCCTCAAGGCCATCGACAGCTCGGACAACGATATCGCGTTTATTCTTCGCCAGTACGGCGTGGACCGCTCGCGCCTGACGACGGAACTGCAGCGCAGCCTGGACCGGCTGAAGACCGGCAACGCCCGCAGCCCGGCTTTTAGCCCGTTGCTGGTGAAGATGCTGACCGAAGCGTGGACGGTGGCCACCATCGAATATGACGTGGCGCAGATTCGCACCGGCTTCACGCTGCTGGCGCTGCTTTCGAACGAGGAACTGTCTCGCCTCATTCACGGTGTGAGCAAAGAGGTGCAACTGATTCCGACGGAAGCATTGCGCAAGGACTTTTTCGCGGTGACGGAAAAATCGCGTGAAGCCTCAGTGACCACGGCTGTGGGCGCGCCGGGCGCGGAGCCGGGCGCGGCGCGGCCGGCGGGATCGGGCAAGACTCCGCACCTCGATCAATACACGGTGAACATGACCGCGAACGCCAAGGCGGGCAAGATCGACCCGGTGCTGGGCCGCGATCAGGAGATTCGCCAGGTGGTCGACATCCTCATGCGGCGGCGGCAGAACAACCCCATCCTGACCGGCGAGGCGGGCGTGGGAAAGACCGCCGTGGTGGAGGGCTTCGCGCTGCGGCTGGCCAGCGGAGACGTGCCTCCGCCTTTGCGCAAAGTCCAGCTTCACAGCCTCGACTTGGCGCTGCTGCAAGCCGGCGCCGGCGTGAAAGGCGAATTCGAGAACCGGCTCAAGGGCCTTATCGAAGAGGTGAAGGCCTCGCCGCATCCCATCATCCTGTTCATTGACGAAGCGCACACTATGATCGGCGCGGGCGGCCAGGCAGGCCAGAACGACGCCGCCAACCTGCTCAAGCCGGCGCTGGCGCGGGGCGAACTGCGCACCATCGCGGCCACCACGTGGTCGGAGTACAAAAAATACTTCGAGAAAGACGCGGCTCTGGCGCGTCGCTTCCAGGTGGTCAAAGTGGAAGAGCCCAGTGAACTGCAGTGCGACACGATGATGCGGGGCATTGTGCCGGCGCTTGAGAAGCATCACGATTTGCGCATTTTGCACGAGGCGGTGACGGCGACGGTGCGCCTGTCGCATCGCTACCTGGCGGGACGGCAGTTGCCCGACAAGGCGGTAAGCGTGCTCGACACCGCATGCGCGCGGCTCTCCCTGGGGCAGAACACGATTCCGCCGCCGATCGAAGACGCTACGCGGCGCATCGACGACTTGAAAGTGCAGAAGCAGATTCTGGAGCGCGAAACGACCGTGGGCGAGGAACACTCGGAACGGTTGGCTGCGATCGAAGAGCAGCTTGCGGCGGAAGAGGCTTCGCTGGCGAAGCTGAAATCGCAATGGGAGCAGGAACTCGAGTTGGTGCGCGAGATTCGCGCCATGCGCAGCGCCCTGGAGTCGGGCGCCGAAGCTGTCAAGGCGGAAGGAAACGGGGCGCCGGTGGAGAAACCATCGCTCGAAGCTCTGCGCGCGCTCGAGGACCGGCTGACCGCGGTGCAGGGGGAGAACCCGCTTATCCATGTCTGCGTGGACGAACGGATCGTGGGCGAAGTGATTTCGGCGTGGACGGGGATTCCCTTGGGCAAGATGGTCAAGGACGAGATTGCCGCGGTGCTCGATCTGGACGGACATCTGCGCAAACGCGTCATCGGGCAGGACCACGCGCTGGCGGCTATTGCGCAACGCATTATCACTTCGCGGGCGCGGCTCGACGATCCCGGTAAGCCAGTGGGCGTTTTTATGCTGGTCGGTCCCAGCGGGGTGGGAAAAACCGAGACCGCCCTGGCCATCGCCGATTTGCTTTATGGCGGCGAGCGCAACTTGATCACCATTAATATGTCGGAGTTTCAGGAAGCGCATACGGTTTCGACTCTCAAGGGCTCGCCGCCCGGATACGTGGGGTACGGCGAGGGCGGCGTGCTGACTGAGGCGGTAAGGCGGCGGCCCTATTCCGTGGTTCTGCTCGACGAGGTCGAGAAGGCGCACAACGACGTGCTCGAGCTCTTCTACCAGGTCTTCGATAAGGGCAATCTCGAAGACGGCGAGGGCCGCTCGATCGACTTCAAGAACTGCATCATCATTCTCACCAGCAACGCAGGCACCGAAACCCTGATGAAGCTGACGGCGGACAAGGAAACCATGCCCGGCCCCGAGGGACTGGTGCTGGCCATGAAGCCGGAGCTGAACAAGATTTTCAAGCCGGCGTTCCTGGGCCGGATGGTGATCATTCCATATTTCCCGGTGCGCGACGAGGCGCTTAAGCAGATTGTGGTGCTCAAGCTGGGCAAGATCCAGCGCCGCATCTTCGAGAGCCACAAGATCACCATGGTCTGCGATCAGGCGGTGATCGACGAAGTGGCCAAGCGGTGCACGGAGGTGGAGAGTGGAGCGCGCAACGTGGACAACATCCTGACCAACACCATGCTGCCGGAAATCTCGCGCGAGGTGTTGTCGCGCATGGCCGAGGAAACCCCATCGGAGCGAGTGCAGGTGGGAGTGGGAGAAGACGGGCGATTCACCTATACGTGGTCGGAGCCGGCGGACGGCGCGGCCGCGGCGCAACCCGGCGCGGAACCGGCAGCAGTACCGGCCGCGGCCCCCGCGACTTAAGCAAGGCCGGCGGGAACGCGAAAACGCGAGGACTCAATCAACCACCATATGGGCACGACGACATGGGCGCTTTTGCACTGACAAATCGACTGCTCTCCTTTACCAGTCCGCTGGGCGCAAACGTCCTGCTGCCGGAACGCCTGGCGGGCTCGGAAGGCGTTTCGGAGCTGTTTCGCTACGAGCTTGACCTTTTAGCCCAAACCACCACCACCGTCGATCCCAAGAAGATCGTCGGCCAGAAGGTCTGCGTGGGTATTCTGGCCACCGACAGCGGCACGCAACGATTCATCAACGGGATCGTCGCCAGCTTCGAAATGGCCGGCGGGGACCCGGAATTTCTGATGTATCGGGCCACGATTGTTCCCAATCTGTGGCTGCTCACGCAGACCCGCAATACGCGTGTCTTTCAAAACCAGACCGTTGTCGACGTGGTCAAAGCGGTGGTCGGCGCCTACGGGATCAGCACCTCGATCCAAACCCAAGGGACCTACACGCCGATGGAATACTGCACCCAGTACCGGGAGTCGGATTTCGATTTCATTTCCCGGCTCATGGAGCAGCATGGAATCTTTTATTACTTCAAGCACACGCAAAACGACCACACCTTCACCATAGGCGATACTTCGAATTCACTGGGCGCATGCGACGTTCAGAACACGTTCCGGTATGTGCCCGAAACCACCACCAGGTCGGGGTTTTACGATTTCGTGATCCGCGAATTCCGGTCGCGCTCGTCGCTCGTGCCGGGCAAGCACACGGCCTGGGACTACAGCTTTATCCAGTACAAGTCGCTTCCCAGCCCGGCGGCGAACGCGCCCACCAAAGGCCCGCTGGGATCGAACCCCAGGGAAATGTATGACTACGCCGATAGCGCGGCCGCTTACCTGAAGAAGCCGGATTCGGACTCGAAGATTGGCGACCTGACCACCTTTCTGAACAATATGCGCCGCGACAGCAGCGACGCAGGAACGCTGATCGTCGAGGGAGAATCGAACGCGGTTTGCATGCAGTCCGGCTACACGTTCACACTGCAGAAGCATCCGCAGGCGACCCTCAACGTGAAATTCGTGCTGCTCCATATCGAACACACGGTACAGCAGTTGCCTCCGTACCGGACGCGCACGCAGGCCCCTCCGCAGCCCTACGAAAACAGCTTTATCGCCATTCCTTCTACGGTTGTCTATCGCCCGCCGATGAAGACCGAAAAGCCGGTGGTGCACGGCATGCATACGGGCAAGGTGGTTGGGAACCCGGGCGAAGAGTCGTATATGGACAAGTACGGCCGAGTCAACGTGCAGTTCTGGTGGGACCGTGAGCGCAAGGCGAACACGCCGGACAATACGCTGCTGCGCGTGGCGCAATCCTGGGCGGGCAAAGGATGGGGGACATACTATTGGCCGCGCGTGGGCGACGAGGTGCTGATCGATTTCATGGAGGGCGATCCGGATCAACCCATTGTGGTGGGCTCCGTATACAACGGCGTCAACATGCCCAAGTACGATCCGGCGGGCCAGTACACGCTGTCCGGAATCCTTACCCGCAGCTCGAAAAACGGGGGTGCGGCCAACGCCAACGAGCTTCGCTTCGAGGACCTGCAAGGCAAGGAGCAGGTGTTCATGAACGCGGAGCGCGACTACGACCTGCACGTGGAGCACGACTGGCACACGCTGGTTGGCAACGAGCAGCACACCAAGATCACTTCGAACCAGTTTGAAGAAGTGGACGGGGATTCGCATCTGCTGGTGAAAGGCAAGCAGCTTCACGAAGTGGACGGCGAAGCCGATTTGAACGTGAAGGGCAACCAGATTGTGCAGGTGGGCGGCGATCGGAGTCACGCCGTCACCGGCAACATTAAAGAGAGCGTGGGGCAGAGCTACGGGATGACGGTAGGCCAAAACCTGGTGCAACAGATTGGCTCCAATCATTCTCTTCAGGCTGCCCAAAACCAGGACGTTCAAACCGGGCAGAACTGCAACATCACGGCCGGACAAACCATCAATTTGATGGGCGGAATGAGCGTAAACATTACCGGCGGATCGACGGGAGTGAGCATTGTGGGGCCGGGAGGATTCATTTCGATCACCGACGCCGGCATTGCGATCATGGGCACGATGGTGATGATTAACAGCGGCGGGGGTCCAACGCCGGCCAATCCTGCTCAGCCGCAGAGCCCGTCATCGCCAGGCAACCCAACCGCGCCTACGGCGCCAACGTTTCCCGGCGACGATCCACCGTCGAAACCGAAAAGCTAAGAAATTCTTCCGGGCGTCGGGCGAATGGGGAATTCCGGACCATGCGGGCTACAACAAACACGAAGGCCGGAAGGCGGGCCGGAAAAGGGTAAGGAGAAAGACAAAGCATGGGGATGCCGGCGTGCACCATCACCAGCCAGACGGCCCACGGCGGAATTGTCACCGTGGGCTTTCCGACCGTGCTGATCGGATTCTTACCCGCGTCGCGGATTGGCGATCTGCACGTATGTCCCATGGTCACCGGCATCGTGCCGCACGTCGGCGGACCTTTCATTTTGGGCTCAACGACGGTGATCGTCGGCGAAATGCCGCAGTCGCGGGAAACGGATCAATTAACCTGCGTGGGCCCTCCCGATGTCGCCGTGATGGGTTGCCCGACGGTGCTGGTGGGCATGGCCGGAGGCGGGGGGGCCGCGGGCGCCGTGGTTGGCGTTCAGGCGATGGGTGCGTCCGTGCCCACACAACCGCCGGCCACCACCACCAATCCGCAGGCAACTTCGGAACTGCAGCAGGACGGCACCGTCAAGACATCGGCGCCTCCCGGCTCGCCTTTGCCGCCCATCACGCTTCAATCGCCAGGATTTCCCGATCTTCCTGCGGCGCAAACTCCAAAATTCACCACGGCGCAGCCGGTAAATGTGCCGCCCGGCACGACGTTATACAGAGTGCTCGGGAATCCGGCCGGGGCGGTCGGCACATACTGGACGCCCAACCTTCCCGCCTCAGAAACGCAGTGGCGCGCAGACAATGCAGTTGGCGGTTGGAACGCGGGCTTATTGATGGCGGTTGCTCAGGTTCCCGCCGGAGGCCTTAAGGCGTGGATGGGTGCGGCATCGCCAATGGACGGCCAGAATGGCGGGGGCACGCAACTCTGGGCGCCGCGCGGGGCATTGATTCCAAGCCAGTTGACGCCCGCACCCTGGACAACACCCGCGCAGCTAACCCAACTGGCCGCACAACAATCGGCGCAAGCGGCGCAAGCGCTAGCCAATGCCGCCCAGCAGGCGGCTCAACAAGCCCAACAACAGGCGGAACAGGCGGCCAAGCTAGCTCAGCAAGGAGCGACGCAGGCTGCGCAACAAGCGGCGCAGCAGGCGCAAGCGGCCGCGGCCCAGGCGCAGCAGGCCGCCCAGCAGGCGGAAAAGCAAGCCCAGCAGGCGGTACAGCAGAGTCAGCAGGCGGCTCAGCAAGCCGAGCAGCAGGCGCAAAACGCCACCGCGCAGGGCAAAGCCGCCGCTCAGCAGGCCGCCGCCCAAGCCCAGCAAGCGGCGAAGCAGATCCAACAGCAGACGCAGCAAGCCACACAACAAGCCCAACAATCCGCCCAGAAAGCGCAGCAGGCCGCGCAGCAGGCAGGGCAACAAACGCAGCAAGCGGCGCAACAAAATCTGCCGAAGGGCCTATGACATCCCAGCCTACGCCCGCTGTTCCCGAGTATTACGCGCAGCGCTTCGCGACGGCGTTCGTGGCGTTTGTGACCAAAGTGCGCGCAGCGGTGGCTGCGGGTGTCCTCAATCCCGCGTACTCCTCGACTCCGGGTTTTCTGATGTGGCAAACAGAGGCTCTGCCGCGGCTCGAACAGGAGCTTGCCGAAATCCAGAATGCATATACGCGGTTTCAAAGCGGCGAAACCGGCCCGCTGGCGCAACTGGCCCGGATTCAGCTGGGCTTGGCCGGACATCTTGACGGGTTTCCGCTCGATTTTGCCGGCCCGGAGCACGCCGGGGACCTTGACCGTCTCGAGACGGCCGTAGTCATGGCCGCCTATCAGCTTTGCGCGGCCGCTGGAATTACCTGAGGTGATTCAACCATTGCCGAAGCTCCGGCATCCCCCGTTCTACGCGGCCGAGTTTCGGGAAAGGATACACTCAAGCCGCATCCGTATGAGTGCGAATCCGGGACAAACCGCCGCCTACGCCACGGCCGCACGGATCGGCCGATGGATTATTCCCGCCATTCCTTTCGGCTGGACGTGGGTGCCGGAGTTCGGCATTCAGAAGCAGGGTGAAGGCGTGGTCCCCAGCAATGTCTATTTGCGGGAAGATCAGCTTCTCGCCGGCAACCAGCTTGCACTTTACATCCAGGCGCAAGTGACGTTGATGAAGAGAACCTTCCTCGAGCCCGCCTTCGCCGGGCCCGCTCCAATGGAGTTTCCCGGCGCCGAGGAAGCTGCGATGCTTATGCTCAAGCACCGGCCGATGCACCAGGTCACGGTCTTCCAGGTGCAGCACTACGTGCGCAGCGGCAAGTGGATCGGGATCGCCACGCTGACGACTCTCGAATCCGAACTGCTTAAGATACGGCCAGACTTCGATCAATTCATGAAGCTTGTCCGCATCGAGCCGGAGCGGGCCTGAACCTGGGCAAACGAAACGGGCCCGGCTCGGGAGTCGCTGGCTCGGGAGTCCGGTCATTGAGGAACCTTTCTGGACGGCAGCCCATGGACCGGCCAGCGTCCTCGCGCCTGCTGGCCAAAACCTTCCCAAATCCTACTTTTGGCGGATACATTACGCGATTCAATAAGCGTAGAGTTCCTCACAACTCGGAAACGCCGCTTCCGGATGTCTGGAAATGGCGAGATGAGTTTTGAGTAAAACGGGAAGCTTGGCGCCGGGGACCGTTGTGGCCGCCGGAGAGGATAACCGCATCCAGACGCTCGGCGAATTTTTCGGGAGTTTCGGTGTGGTTGATCCGGGTTTTTTGTACGCATGCTCGGTTGTGCAAAGAAAGCGTTTCTTCGTGAGCTGTGTTACTCAGACGGGCAACGCGGCCACCCTGCTGTTCAGCCAAAGGCGATCCTCTCGGCGCCGAGGCATAGACCACGATCAGGATTAACCCGCAAAGGAGTTTGGCAATGACGCATTGGAATTCATCTCGCCCCTGGTTCTTGAGCAGAAGAGGGCCGGGCGGAATCGGCAAATTTGACTGGATCGGCCTGCTGGCGTTGCTCGCGCTGATCTTGATCCCGGCCACCGCCTCCCATTCGCAGGCGATTTATGGATCGATCAACGGGACAGTTACGGATTCGACCGGAGCGGTGGTCGCGAACGCCACAATTACTGTGACCGACGTGAATAAGGGCGTGCAGCACGAGGAGAAGTCGAATGCCTCCGGCGCTTACTACGTGCACGACCTGATCCCCGACCCCTACACCGTCAAAGTGGAAGCGCCGGGTTTCGAGACCGCAACGTCCGCGACGCTCATTGTCACTGCCGATAGCGCGGTACTGTTCGACGTTCGCCTGCAGGTCGGCGGTTCCGCTCAGACCATCGAAGTGACAGCAGTGGCGCCGCAACTGACCACCGACCGCGCTGAAGTGGCCACAAATCTCAATACGCGAACGCTGGTCGAGATGCCTAACATCGATCGCAACATCACGGCGCTGGTCTATCTGGCGCCGGGCACCGCCCCTGGCTACTTCAGCAACGCAAACGCTGAAGATCCGCAGCGCTCGGTCATGGTCTCGGCCAACGGCCAACGCCCTCAGTCCTCGAGTTTCGTGCTTGACGGCGCTGACGATAAGGACGGTTTCATCGGCGAGATCGTGCTCAATCCTCCCTTGGATTCGATTCAGGAAACCAAGTTCATCAGCCAGGATTACGATCCCGAATTCGGAGCCGCGGTCGCCGGGGTTACCGTGATGCAGACCAAATCGGGCAGCAACACGTTCCACGGCAGCGCCTACGAATTCCGCCACAGCGATGCGAACCTGGCGCGCGATCCCTTTACCCAGTACTCATTCCCCGGCATGCTCGGCCCGGTCATTCCGCCCACGATGTACAACAAGTTCGGCGGAACCGTCGGTGGCCCCATCCTCAAGAACAAGCTCTTCTTCTTCGGGGACTATGAGGGAACCCGCTCCAAGCAGGGCAACTCGTTCATTGCCACGGTGCCCACTAAGGAGGTTCAAAATACCTGCGGCGTTGCCGGAGTCACGAACTGCGACCTGAGCCAATACCTGGCTTATAACGCTAATCTGCAAGCGTATCAACCCTTCACGGGAGCGACTACCACCGTCGACGGCGTCCAGTACTACACCGGCGCAGGCAACACAATCTTTCCAAACAATCAAATTCCGAACTCGCTTTTGAACACCCCCGGGTCCATAGCGGCGATCAAGTTCCTGAACCTCATTCCGAAGCCCAACGTGAATGTCGCGAGCGATCCAGTCGTAAACAACTTCGACGCCAGCGGAGATGGAATCTACAACTTCAACCAGTACGATCTCCGCATCGACAGTCAGATCAAGGATAAATTGCATGTCTTTGGCCGCTGGGGCTACCTGGGTTCCTCGCAGAACTCCCCTGGCGCCTTCGGAGCCGGCGGCGGTCCGGGCTTCGGCAATGGCGGATGGGCCGGTTCGGAAAGCGGCGACAACCAGAGTATGGCCATTGGCGCAGACGTTCTCATCCGTCCCAATCTCTTTACCGATTTCCGCTTTGGCTGGCTACATTATGCCTTCGTGGAAGCCAAATACGACGGACAGAGCGCATTAATGACCCAATTGGGCTGGGCTGGGCTGAACACGCTGACCGATAATGCCGGTGGCGCCTCCGCGGTTTACTTCGACGGCGACAGCGTTGGCCTCACTTCCTGGGGCAGCAGCAATGGCGGCGGCCTGCACTGCAATTGCCCGCTGGACGAGACCGAGAACGAGTACCAGCTTGTCAACAACTGGACGCACGACGCGGGCCGCCACTCCATCAAGTTCGGTGTCGATTTGCGTATGTTGCGGGAGTTGCGCATTCCCAGCGACGACAACCGGACGGGCGAATTCACTTGGTATGCGGCGCAATCTTCCAATACAGCGCTGTCAAACTCTGGTGGATTGGCCCTGGCCAGCTTCCTCTTCGGCAACCCGGGCTCAATGGTGCGCTATTACAGCACCAGCACCGACGCGATGGAAATTCAGCCGCGTGTCTTTGGCTACGTTCAGGACACGTGGCGCGCGTCGCAAAAACTCACTCTCAGTCTCGGCGGTCGCTGGCAGATCATCTGGCCGGAGCACGTCAACAAGGCCGGGAACGGCGGCTTCTGGAACTGGCAGACCGACATGATTCAGGCTTCAGGTATCGGGCAGGTGAATCTGCAGAGCAACGTCAAGAACAACTACTCCTACCTGGAGCCGCGCATCGGCATCGCCTACCAGCTTACGCCCAAATCGGTCTTGCGGGCCGGCATTGGCCGCGACGCCGATCCGGGCTTCTGGGGCGATACCTTTGGTCAGATGCTGACTCAAACCATCCCGGTTCTGCAGGCCCAAAGCCTTACCAATGGGGATGGTCTGGAGACCGACGCTGCACGCAACCTAGACGATACCATCCTCAACATCGCAGCCGGTCCTTCGGCGCCGCAAAACATTGTCGTTCCGGCAAGCGGCATGTTCCTGCTACCCGTGGGCCAGGCGCCCAGAACCCGGACCAACAAAATTGTTATGCCCGACGTCTACGGGTGGAACGCGACCTATCAATGGCAAATGACCTCAACGATGGCGCTTTCCGCGGGTTATGTCGGCAGCAAGACCACCCACGCCGTGCCCAGCGACGGATGGGCGGGCTACAACGTCGACGATGCTCCGATGTACGGATACCAGCAAAATCTAACCTGCAACGCCGATGCGTTCTATCTGCGGTTCGGGCAGCTCTATCCCGGAGTAACGAATTGCGGGCAATGGCAGGCCGACATGACCGGGTCCGCCAACGCTCATTACAACGCCCTCCAGTTGGTCCTGGACAAGCGCTACAACCAGGGTTTGCAGTTCCAGACCAGCTATTCGTATTCCCACGCCACGGGTGAAACCGCGGCCAACCAATTCATCAATGATCCTCACATCTACTGGGGGGAATTCAATTATAACCGTCGGAGCTGGTTCAAACTCTACGGCGGTTACGATCTGCCCTTCGGCAAAGGCAAGCAGTTTGCTTCCAGCGCGAATGGGATTGTCGACAACATCATCGGCGGATTCACATTGAACGGCACCCTGAACTTGGGCAGCGGCTTGCCCTACACAGCAACTTTCGGCACCGGGTGTTACAGTAACGTCGCCTTCGGCGATCCGACGGGGGTCTGCTTTCCCAACAAGGTTGGCAGCTTCAGCACCAAAGCCAGTGGTCTGAATACCGCGAGCCACTACGTTCAATACTTCTCACCTGTTACTTTCAAGGGCAACGGCGATACCGAAGGCGCCTGGCAGTTCCCGGCTCCTTATACCTGGGGCAACAACGGAGCCTCCAACCTGTTCGGCCCTGGACTATTCAGCGCGGATGTCACGCTGCGCAAGAGCATCACCCTCCGCGAAGAGATGAAGTTGGCCATCGAGGCCGATGCTCGCAACGTTTTCAACCATGTCAACCTGGCAAATCCGAACGCCTGCATTGACTGCTCGAATGGCGGCCAGATCACCGACATCCTGGGCGGCGCCGTCTCCGCTTTGGGCGGCATGCGTCAGCTTGAGTTCGGCGCGCACCTCACCTTCTAACTTTTCTATAGCCTCCTGGGCAGCCGACGATCGGCCCGCCCAGGAGCGCCTCATGGCGCCGCCATCTACGCAACTTCATATTGCGCTTACTTTCAAGGACGTTCGGCGCGGCACGTGCGCCTCGATGCGAACGCCTTTGCCGATCCCGGTGGTCAAGCGGAACTTTCCTCCCGAGCGTTCGATCCGCTCCCGCATTCCCTGGAGCCCGAAATGATGGTCGTTCTGGAGCTCGATCCGCGTGGGGTCGAATCCGCAACCATCGTCGGCCAGGGAAAGAATCAATTCGCCGCTCTTGTAGGTGAGCGCAACATCGATATGCGCCGGATGGCCGTGCAAAGCAGCGTTGTAAACGGCTTCGCGCGCCACCATGAGCAAATCGTGGGCCACGGGATGGCTTACGCCAAACGGGGCGCCGCGAAGCGAAAAAGCAACGGGAACATCGAACTCCCCGCTTACCTGGCGGGTCATGCTTTGGATCTTTTCACCAAGGCTGCCGGTGTCGGCGTCTTCGCGACGCAGATTCCAGATGGCGTCGCGAGCTTCATCGATGGTGGAGCGCAACTGCAGGCGCGCCACATCCATAAGGCCTGAGCCCGCGCCGTTGCCGGCGCTGTTCATTGACGCCGCCTCAAGCAGCGCCGATACGCCCGTACAGCCTTGAATCACCGTGTCGTGCATTTCGCGCGCCAGCCGGCTTCGCTCTTCGAGCACGGCCTCAAAGCCGGCGCGCACGTGCCGAACCCGGTAACGGTAGACGGCATAGACGAGAAGCGCCAGGAGGGCCATGGACGCCGCGATGAACCACCAGGTGCGATAAAAGAGGGGCCTCTGCACCACATCGATCGCAGCCTCGGCAACCGCATTGGGATTGCTGATTTCAAACGTTTGCACGCGAAAGCGGTAGCGGCCCGCGGGCAGGTTGGTGTAGTCGGCCGTGCGCGCGGCGGTGGTTGCGCTCCAACCGCTTTCAAACCCGTCGAGTTCGTAGCGGAAGCGCAATCCATCCTGGGAGCGTAGCTCGATCGGCGCGAAAACTAACTCCAGCCTTCCGTTTCCGGGCCGCAGAACCACAGGCGTGTCGGAGCGCATGAGCAGCCCGTCAGCCAGCACCGCTTGGATGCGCAAGGGCGGCGGCGGAAGCGGAACGCGTTGCGCGGGCGCAATGTGAATCGCCCCTACGGTGCTGGGGAACCAGACATCCCCTTCGGCGGTGATGCACCCAGACGGTTGCGTGCCGCCGTAGAGCTCGGAATTCGCCGGCATGTCGGCGGTCGAATAGAACGTGAGGGCAAAATGCCGCGGCGAAACTTCAGTCTGCGCGTCCAACTCGCGCCGGTTCAAGAGCGAGATTCCGTTTGGCCCGCTCATCCAGAAATGGCCGGCGCCATCTTCGAGAATCTGGTAGATCGCATTATCGGCCAGCCCGTCGCCGGCCGAAAAATGCGCCAGCTTGCCGTCGCGGAAGCGAAAGAGTCCGTTGTTGCGGGTTCCGAACCAGAGGCCTCCATCCGCGTCTTCGTGAATGGCCCAAATTTTCATTTGCGCCAGGGCCGTCGTGGCCGCATCGCTCACAAACGCGCCGCGGCGCAAGTGGCTCAAACCCCGGTCAGTGGCGATCCACAAGTCTCCGTGGCGGTCTTCAAGCAGCGCCCGGGTGCTGAAGTACGCGAGACCGTCGCGCATTTCGTAGCTCACGATGCGAGGTCTCGTTCCCTCCCATTGGATATGGTTTATCCCCTCGTCCGCAGCGACCCACATGCTCCCATCGCGGCTTTGCGCCATGGCGCGGACAAAATTGTTGGAAAGCCCGTCGCGGGTGGTCAACTGCACTGTGCGTCCGGCAAAAATGCGGAAGACACCGTTGCCATCGGTGCCCACCCAGAGCGCGCCGGCGCGGTCGCGGTAGACGCTGCGCACGTGAACGCCGCTCAGCCCGGGCAGGGTTTGCGGTGTCACCACCCCTCTCCGCATGCGAAAGAGCAGGGTCGAGCCGATCCAGAAGCTGCCATCGCGGTCCTCATAAATGGTTCCGAAATCTGAGTCGTTGGCCTTGGGAAGCGCGACCACGCGCACCTGCGCCTGCGTAAGCCGCAGCATGCCAGACTGCGTGCCAATCCAGAAATTTTCCTCCCGGTCTTCGAAGAAATTCAAGACCGTATTGCTGGGCAATGCGTCGGGCGCGGTCACTTGCGTCAGGGAGCCATCCATATACTGGAAGACTCCCTGGCCGATGGTTCCAATCCACAGCACGCCGTCGCGAGACTGCCGCAACACGCGCACAGTTCCCGTAATGCCCTTCACACGCTGAAAACTCGCGCGGCCCGGAGCCATCCGGTTCAATCCCGAAACTGTGCCCACCCAGATGCTTCCATCGCCGGTTTGCACGATGGACTTGATACGGTTCTGGCTAGCTTCTCCGCGCAGTGTAAAGATTGTCACCGCCTCGCCGCGAAGGCGCAGCAGCTTCGATCCTCCTACCCACAGGCTTCCCGCCCGGTCGCGGTAAATCGCGTGCACGGCCAGCACGGGAATCCCATCTTTTCCATCCACGCGCACAAAGCGGTCATCCTCAAGCCGCAGCAGGCCATTGTCGGTTCCGACCCACAGGTTGCCGGCGGCGTCTTCGGCCAGGGTGCGCACAAAATCGTTGCTCAATCCCTCGCGCGTAGTCCAGGAGCGGAATTCGCCGTGCGCATAGCGGGCCAGTCCCCCTCCTTCGGTTCCGATCCAAAGCGCGCCGTCGCGTGAAACCATGAGGCAAAAAACACTGTTCTCGTGCAAAGCCGGCGTGTTTTGGCGGTCAAAGACCGTAAAATGGGCACCATCGAAGCGCACCAAGCCGCCCGTGGCGCCGATCCAGAGATATCCATCGCCAGTCTGCGCAAACGCCTGAACCGTCTGCTCGGGCAATCCGTCTGACGCCTGCCACACGTGGCGCGTGTACCCGGCGAGACTGTCGGCCCACGCGCCTGAACCCAACGATGCACAGATGAGCAACGAAAGCACGGCTGGGCGAGTGATTTGCATAATGCCGCCTCAAGCGAGACCAGAAAAAAGCGCCTGTCCACTCCCCGCACTCAAGCCCGGGGCCTACAGCGACAGGTCATTGGCTGCAAGGTGGAAGCCGACGCGACCCTTGGCGTGGCGCCAACCCAGGCCCACCAACGACCGCCATCCTCGTTGCGCGATAAGGAGCGGCGACGTGCGCGGATTGGGCAAAACACGGCGATCTCTGGTTTTGCCGTAGTATACCGCGAAGCGAGATGAAGCTGCGACCGCTGGCCTCGGAAATCCCGCCATCCGACTTTTGGCGGATTCAAAAAGGAGAGTATGGCGATACATTGATCTTTCTCGACGCGGGTGCAGTCTGACGGCGCTCAATCAACAACGGATGGGCACGGAGCTTGTTCTCATGCCTTTGTCTTTGCGCGAAATTTCGAAAGGATCAGGTGGTTGGCAGGCCGGTGGACGTGCTTGGCTCGCTGCCTTATCGATGGCGGGCTTTCTTTTTGCGGCCCCCGCGCGCCCTCAAGCCGCCACACCAATTCGCATCGACGCTAGCCAGCCGGCTCGCGAGCCGGTTCCCGCTCTCTACGATGAAGGTTCGGCGCGGTCGCCCTCCGGCGTCAGGCTCGACGTCAACAGCCGGTTTCTCACTCTGGGCGGCAAGCCATGGCTGCCGGCGATGGGCGAATTTCACTTCTCCCGTTATCCCCGAGCGCAGTGGGAAGACGAAATCCTCAAGATGAAAGCGGCGGGAGTGAATATCGTCGCCACCTACGTGATTTGGATTCATCACGAGGAAATCGAAAGCCAGTTCGACTGGAGCGGGCAGCGCGACTTGCGCGCCTTTGCGCAGCTTTGCGCCCGGCACGGAATGTATCTTGTCGCCCGCATCGGCCCTTGGGACCACGCCGAGGCGCGCAATGGCGGATTGCCGGATTGGGTGCTCAAGCAAGGTCCCACCCGCGTCAATGATCCCGCCTATCTAGCTTCGGTCCGCGCCTGGTACGGCCAGATTGGCCGGCAACTCCGCGGACTTCTTTGGAAGGACGGGGGTCCGGTCATCGGCATCCAACTCGAAAACGAGTACAGCCAGCGCGGTCCCGGCGCGGGCGAAGCGCACATTCGCCAACTGAAAGAAATCGCGCTCGCCAGCGGATTGGATGTTCCTCTCTACTTCGTCACCGGCTGGGACAACGCCATCGTGCCGCGCCGCGCCGTTCTTCCTGTCTACGGCGGCTATCCCGATGCCCCCTGGGACAGTTCACTCACCAAGCTCCCGCCGGCCGAAGTCTACGCCTTTCGTTTTCAAAGCCGCGTCGCGTCGGATGCGAGCGCCAACGGCGGCCTGGACGCCTCAGGCGCACAGTCTTTCCTCCAAAACACCGTGCCCTACCTCACCGCCGAAATCGGCGGCGGCAACGAGGACACCTATCACCGCCGGCCGGTGATCCACGCAGACGACATTGCCGCCATGGTTCCCGTCATGCTGGGCTCCGGCGTCAACCTCTATGGAACTTACATGTTCCACGGCGGCGAAAATCCCGACGGCAAGCTCTCCACTTTGCAGGAGTCGCAAGCGACCGGCTATC
>JASHTU010000566.1 GCA_030040395.1 Acidobacteriaceae bacterium | reverse complement strand
CCAATTGAGGCCGGAAAAATAGAGAAGGTCGAATAGATCGCGAAGACCGCTGGTTTGATGGAGCATCTGCCGCAGAGTAATGATGTGGCCGTAGTCGGGCAGCTCAGGGATGTATTTTCTGACGTCGTCGTCCAGCGAAAGATAGCCCTGCTCCGCGGCCAGCACGGCGCTGGCGGCAGTAAATTGCTTGGAGATCGACCCGACGTAAAATACCGAATGCGACGAAAGCGGGACCCCGAGTTCCAGGCTTGCCGCGCCGTGTGACTGGCGATAGACGAACCTTCCGTCACGGATGACTCCCAGAGAACATCCCGGAGAGCCCGGATGATCATATGGAGCAAAGATTTGATCTACCTGTTGCGCAAGGTCTTGCGCGCTGGCGAACAAGGGTTGAGCCAAGAGGCTTAGAGCGAGGACAGCAATGGCGGCGGGTCGCATCAGGCGTTGAGTATAGCAGGAGTTTCAGAGGCCGGGTTGGCAGATTTGCGACTGACCACTATGATGCAATTTGACTGATTCAAGGCCAAACACAGCCATGTTATCTCCCGCTCCGTTCTTGTGGGGCCGGACCGGCTGGAGATTGTGGCTCGGAGATTCATTTTTTGCGGTTTTGCGATCGCGAGCAGAATCTTTAATGTCTCGCGCGATGAAAGGAGAGGCTCGATGATGTGCACATCGCGGTATTATGCAGTCACGGTCGCAGTGCTGGCGCTGGCTGGCGCGGTTGGCGCGGCGCAGGCTCCGGTGCACTACCAGCCCACGCTCGACTCGCTCAATCAACATCCGCTGCCGCGCTGGTATGCAGGGGCCAAGCTGGGGATTTTCATTCACTGGGGGCTGTATTCTGTTCCGGGCTGGGCGCCGCTCTCGCATCCGGAGCACGACTTCGGGAACGTTGACTACATCAAAAACGACCCCTACACCGAATGGTACCTGAACGCCATGCGGATTCCGGGATCGCCGACGCAGACCTATCACCGCGAGCACTACGGGGCGGACTTCAGCTACTATGACTTTGCTCCAATCTTCAACCGCGAGTCGAAGAAATGGAATCCTGACGAGTGGGCGACGATCTTCCACGAGACCGGAGCGCGGTATGTGGTGCTGACGAGCAAGCACCATGAGGGGTTCACACTATGGCCCAGCACGACGGTGAATCCGAATCCGTCGATTCCGGAGAACGAGCGGCACGCGGAGCGCGACATTGTGGGCGAGCTGGCCGAGGCGGTGCGCAAAGAGGGGATGAAGATGGGGCTCTACTATTCCGGCGGGTACGACTGGACGTTCAACTCCGGCCCCATCGAGACAAATGCGGATTACGAAGCCGTGAAGCCGGAGAGCAAGGCTTATGGAGATTACGCCTTTGCGCAAATTCACGAGCTGATCGACCGCTACCATCCCGCGGTGCTGTGGAACGACATCGACTGGCCGAAGACGGGGAACGCGCTGCAGGTGGAGGCCGATTACTATAACTCCGTGCCGGATGGGGTTGTCGATGATCGCTTCGGGATTGCGCACGCGGACTTTACCAGCCCCGAGTACCAGAAGCTGGACCAGATTAGCCCGAAGAAGTGGGAGGAGTGCCGCGGACTGGGCAGATCGTTTGGCTACAATCGGGCCGAGGGCGAAGCCGAGACCATTCCGCCCGCTGACCTCATCGCGCTGCTGGTAGACGTGGTGAGCAAGAACGGTAACCTACTGCTCGACGTGGGCCCGGAAGCCGACGGAACCATTCCGCCGGTGCAAATGGAACGGCTGAAGGCGCTGGGCGACTGGCTTCAACAAAATGGCGAGGCAATTTTTGATACGGAGCCGTGGGATCGGGCGGTGGGAAGCTCCGCGGAGGGGGACGAACTGCGCTTCACGCGCAAAGGCGAGGAGCTCTACGTGACCATCCTTGGAGATCCGAAGGCGCATACGGTGACCATGCAGGATGTTCCCTCACAATCGCGCATCGAGGTCTTTCTGCTGGGACAAAAAGGGACCCTGACCTGGAAAGCCGACGGTGACAACCTGAAGGTGACTTTGCCTGAGCACCTGCCGGGGAAGTACGCCTATGTGCTCAAGCTGGCTCACTACGACCGCTGACCTATTGGGCGCGGGATGTTGCCGGTAAGGAAGCCGTGGACAGTGGTTTCGAGCAGGGCGCAGGCCGCGGGAAGGGCGCGCTTCACAGGCTCGCTGAATTCTTCGCCGAGGTTAGTTGCGCCCGCGCCGATGGTTAGCAGGAAAGCCAAGCGCGGCTGCAAGCCATAAAGTTCGTTGGCCAGCGCGAGCAATTGCGGAGCGTTTGCGTGGTGGGTTGCCAGCGCAGGATGGCCGGCGGCGGGCGCTGCGGGAACAAGCTTGACTTCGCCGGGCTCTGACGCAGCGGAGGAGTCAACGAAGAGCACGGATTCGGCGCGCGCGATGTCTTCGGCCAGTTCGGGAGTCCATTGCTGGCGCGAGACGATGTTCACAGCGGGGTCGGCGGAAAACCGTTTTTCCGCCCAATGCGCCAGCCAAGGGCCGATGCAGTCGTCGCCGCGGAGGGTATTGCCGCAGGCGAGGATGAGGCAGCGGATTGGATTTTCGGGCATGGTTCGGACTACGGCGTAATCAGGAACGCACGACCCGGTCTATCACGTCGCCGTTGGATGACAGCAGTGAAATGGCCAAAGGCATTTGGCCGAAGGCGTGCGAGGAGCAGCTCAGACAGGGATCGAAGGCGCGCACCACGGCTTCAACGCGGTTGAGAATGCCCTCAGTGAATTTGCCGTCTTTCACATAATGTCTGGCCGCTTGCAACACGCCTTGATTCATGGCTTTGTTGTTCTGGCCAGTGGCGATGACGAGGTTGGCCCAAAGCATCTTGCCGTTTTCGTCCACCTTGTAGTGATGGTGGAGCACGCCGCGCGGCGCCTCGGCCTGGCCCGCGCCCTCGAGGCGGTTGACGCCGGCCGTGGCGCGAACTTGCTTGTCGAGAATGCCAGGGTCGTTGAGGATGTCTTCAATTTTTTCGATGCCATAGAGGATTTCAACGAGGCGCGCGTGATGGTAGTGGAAGGAGCTGAGGACAGGGCCGGAGGCCAGTTGCTTGAATTCGACAAGTTCCTTTTCAGCGCGAGGTGTGCCCATGCTCTTAGCGATGTTGAGGCGCGCCAGCGGGCCGACGCGATAGCTGCCCTGGGGATAGCCGAGCGGCTTGTAATAAGCGAACTTCGTGTAGCTATAGGGCTCGACCGCTTCGCCGATGGCCTCAGCATATTGGCTCGCGGTGATGCCGTCCTCGATGATTGCGCCCTGGGCGTCAATGAGGCGTAGCGCGCCAGTGTTGAATTCGATGGAGCCGTCTTCGTTGACGAGGGCCATGAAATTCGAAGGAAAGTTGGCGAAGACATCGATTTCAGGCTGGAAGCGGTCCGCGATCTGCTTATAGGCGGCGAGCGCGAGGCCGATGTTGGCGTAGGCCTCAGGCAGTATAGTCAGAATTTCGTCGCGCTTGGCCCCGGAGAGCGGCTCGGTGACGCCGCCGGGAACGACCCAGCCGGGATGGACGCGCTTGGAGCCGAGCAGCTCGATAATGTGTTGGCCGAAGCGGCGGAGCGCCACGCCGGCGCGGCCCAACTCGGGCTTGGCCGCGGCGACGCCGAGAATGTTGCGGAGCTTGGGGTCGAACTCCATGCCCAGCAGCAGGTCTGGCGAAGCGAGATAGAAGAAACTTAACGCGTGCGACTGCACCATCTGGGCCAGGTTCAACATGCGGCGCAATAGCGCAGCGGTGGGGGGAATCCTGACCGACATGATGGCTTCGCAGGCCTTGGCCGAGGCGATGAGGTGCGAAACGGGGCAAATGCCGCAGATGCGCGCCATCAGGCCGGGCATTTCGTAGTAGGGCCGGCCCTCAGAGAATTTTTCGAAGCCGCGCACCTGGGTAACGTGGAAGTGCGCGTCCTCGACCTCGCCCTGGCCGTTGAGCTGGATGGTGATTTTGCCGTGACCTTCGAGGCGGGTGACGGGATCGATGGTGATGGTCTGGCTCATAGGGTGACTCCAAAATCTTCGGACAGTTTCGAATTAGCCATTGTCTTCAAGTCAACATGCCTCAGGGGCAAAAGCCCCATGCATTTCTTTCGCCCGGCATATGCACCGGCTACAGTCCGCACCCTTCAGCAAAAGCTTTCGGGGCGCTTTGGCCACGACTCAAATCGCGCCCAGATACAAAGCCCTGATATCCGAGAATTCCTCCACAGCTAGTACAGTTGCGCGCTGGCGCAACGCGGTTTCTCGAGGCATCTTCAGGCTCCAAAACGGGTGAGGGCAGAAACGTCGAGCGGCCCGCCGTTGATGAACGCGGTGAGCGCGGTATGAAAGGTGTCGGCCGAGGGCGGGCAGCCGGGCAGATAGGCGTCGACCTTGACGTATTCCTGAATGGGGCGCACTGTGCGGAGCAGCTTGGGCACCACAACCGAGGGAATTTGGGGCTGCGCGCTGGTGTTTTCAATATAAGCGCGGTTGAGGATGGCTTCAGGGCCGATGGGGTTGCGCATCGAGGGCACGTTGCCGGTGATGGCGCAGTCGCCCATGGCCACCAGCATTTTGGTGTGGGCGCGAATCTTGCGGATTTTTCTTTCGTCGTCTTCCGAGGATACAGCGCCTTCGACGAGGGCGATGTCCACCTCGTCGGGATATTCCTTGGCGTCGACGATGGGGCTGTAGACCACGTCAACGATTTCGGCCAATTCGAGAAGCCGCTCGTCCATATCGAGGAACGACATGTGGCAACCCGAACATCCATCAAGCCAGACAGTCGCCAGTTTGAGTTTGCTCATTGGGCCTCCCTCATCAGATTCAAGTAGGGCAGGAAATCGGGATACTTGGGGTGGTCGGAGCCGATCTTGCTTTTGTCGAAGAGGGCTCCGGTGGGGCACACCTGCACGCATTTGCCGCAGCGCGTGCAGCTCGACGCGCCCCAGTCCTCGTGCAGATCGGTGATGATCATGGAGTTGATGCCGCGGCCCATCACGTCCCACACATGGGCGCCTTCGATCTCCGCGCAGACCCGGACGCAGCGTGTGCAGAGGATGCAACGGTTGTGATCGGCGGTGAAGCGCTCGTGCGAAGCGTCGACGGGCAGGTTCGGGTTGCGGTAGGGGAAGCGCACGTGGGTGACGCCCTGCTCCTGAGCCAGCGTTTGCAGTTCGCAGTGGCCGTTCGAAACGCACACGGAGCAGATGTGATTGCGCTCGGCAAAGAGCAGCTCGAGGATGGTGCGGCGATGTTTGCGCAGGCGCTCGGTGTCGGTGCTGACTTCCATGCCTTCCTGCACGGTGGCCACGCAGGCGGGCACGAGCTTGTTGCCGCCCTTGATTTCGATCAGGCAGAGGCGGCAGGCGCCCACGTCGCTAAGGCCGTCGAGATGACAGAGCGTGGGAATGTAAATGTCGTTTTCCCGCGCCACTTGGAGAATGGTCTGTCCGGCGCGAGCACTGACCTCCTGCTCGTCGATGATGAGAGTTTTGACGTCGGCTTCGACGCTCATGCCGTCACCTCCGAGGGAACCTGGATAGTGCAGACGCCGGCCGGGCAGCGCTTGTGGACAATGTGCTCGATGTACTCGTTGCGAAAATACTTAAGCGTGCTTAGCACGGGATTGGGTGCGGTTTGGCCAAGGCCGCAGAGGCTCGCTTCCTTCACCGTGGAGCAAAGGTCTTCGAGCAGTTCGAGATCGTCCATGGTTCCGGTTCCATCGCAGATACGGGTGAGGAGCGTGAACATCTGCGCGGTGCCGGCGCGGCAGGGAATACACTTGCCGCAAGACTCAGTCATGCAGAACTCGACGAAGAAGCGCGCCACGTTGACCATGCAGGAGGTGTCGTCCATGACGATCATGCCGCCCGAGCCCATGATGGAGCCCACTTTGAGCAAAGCGTCGTAGCTTACGCCGATGTCGAGCATCTCGGCGGGAATGCAGCCGCCGGACGGGCCGCCGGTTTGAACCGCTTTGAAGGTGTGGCCAGCGGGCACGCCGCCGCCAATGCGCTCGATGATCTCGCGGAGCTTGATGCCCATGGGCACTTCAACGAGACCGGTGTTGGCGATTTTGCCGGTGAGCGCGAAAACCTTGGTGCCTTTGCTGCGCTCCGAGCCCATATTGAAGAACCAGCGGCCGCCGTTGCGCACGATAGGCGCGATGTTGGCGTAGGTTTCAACGTTATTGATGAGCGTGGGCTTGCCCCACAGGCCGCTCATGGCGGGGTACGGCGGCCGCGGCTTGGGCGTGCCGCGCTTGCCTTCGATGGAGGCGATGAGCGCGGTCTCCTCACCGCAAACGAAGGCTCCCGCGCCCAGGCGAATCTCGACGTCGAAATTGAAAGGCGTGTTGCAGACGTTGTTGCCGAGCAGGCCGCGGCGGCGCGCTTCGCGGAGCGCGGTGGTAAGGCGAGAGACGGCGACCGGATACTCGGCGCGGACGTAAATGAAACCCTTGCTTGCGCCCACCGCGTAGGCGGCGATGGCCATGCCTTCAATGACGCGGTGCGGATCGCCCTCCATGACGCTGCGGTCCATAAAGGCGCCGGGGTCGCCTTCGTCGCCATTGCAGACGACATATTTCATGTCGCCCGCGGCTTTGGCCACTGTGCTCCACTTGAGGCCGGTGGGATAACCGCCGCCACCGCGCCCGCGCAAACCGCTTTCGGTGACGCGGTGAATTACGCCGCTGGGCGTCATTTCGGTCAAAACTGTCAGCAGCGCTTTATAGCCGTCGCGGGCGATGTAGTCGTCGATTTTTACGGGATCGATGTAGCCAGCGTTTTCGAGCACCACCCGCACCTGGCTTTCGAAGTGCTCGTTCAAATCGCATTGCAACTCGGCGACCGGAGGGCCGCCCAGGCTGGCCACAATGGCCCGCGCGTGACCGGCATGCACTTTGTGGTATAGAGCCTCGTCGGGATCCACGCGAACCAGCGGACCATGCGAGCACGGACCCATGCAACCGGTGCGGCGGACGAGCACTTTTTTGCCCGACGCCTCAGCGGATTTGACGAGGGCCTCCTTGAGCTTATCCGCACCCTGGCTCACGCAGGCCAGGTCCATGCAGACGTTCACTTCGTAGTCAAAGGCGGCGTTTTCGCGCTGGACGCTTGCGGCTATCTGTTCGAGCTCCTCGATCGTCATTCCACGGCCCACCTTTCCAGTTGCTCGAGCATCTGATCGCGGGTCGCCTCGCCCGCCACTTCACCGTCGCAGAGAACGACGGGGGCACGGCTGCATGCCCCCACGCAACGAGCCATCATCAGGCTCACCTGGCCATCGGGCGTGGTTTGGCCGTGCGCAATGCCCAGGCGCTCTTCGGCCGCGGCAATAAGCTTGTCGGCGCCCTTAATGTAGCATGCCGTGCCGGCGCAGATGGTAAGGGTGTGTTTGCCGGGCGGCTTGAGCGTGAAGTAGTGATAGAAGGTGACCACGCCGTAGGCCTGGCTCAACGGCACGCGCAGGGAACGGGCGACGAAGCGAATGGAGTCGTCGTCCAGGTAGCCGAACGAGGATTGCACGGTGTGGAGGGTTTCAATGAGAGCGTGACGGGCGAAGCCATTCTTGCGCATCGTGCCGTTCACGATCTTCCATCGTTTATCGTCGCTCGGCAGCGGCGGAGGGGTGAAGGTGGCCACAATTCCTCCCGGGTAAGACTGTCGTCCGCGGAGCGGCGGGCCTAGGGTGCTCCGCCCGATATCTACTTTTCTTGTACGCGCCGGTGAGCAGGGCTATCGGTGACAGCAGTCACTGGGGAGTATAGCTATTCTGCATTGTAGCACCGGTTTTGGGGGCGTGCGGCGATGTGACGGCGCGCCGAGCCGGCTCGATCGAAGCCCGATGGAAGGTGTTCATTCGCTGGGCT
>JASHTU010000565.1 GCA_030040395.1 Acidobacteriaceae bacterium | reverse complement strand
TCATTTCCCTGCAAGTCCTGGCTTGTCCGGCGAAAAAGCCGGCTTAAGTCCACGGGAAACAATGCACCAAGTAATACAGCTCCTACCCGACAAGTTACGTTTGGAGCAGGCGGCTTTGCCGTGGAACGTCAGCCGGGCTGATAACTCGATCCTTGGATTCTTCTCCTTTCCATCGGCAACTTTCGCGCCACCGAGCGAACCCAACAGCGCACGCCTTGGAATCTGCGTGGCTCGGTTTGCATTCCGGCTTTGATGCGCGACGTGGGCAGGGGGGCTACACCCTGGAGCCCAAGAGAAGGTTACGCAGCCAAATCATCCGTCATTTAGTTCCTTCTTGCAGATTGGCCATCTGTCCCTTTTCCCTTCTCTTGCACGTCGCGCCGCCACATATCGTGCTCCACGCGCGCCATGGTTTGTTAAGGCTGGCGGAAAAATTAAGGAGCCAACCAATCCTCGCGGCAACCGCGTCCAAGCCTCAGTCTGTTGAGGCCGGAACGAACGCAAGAGCTCAGGAGGCGGCACATGTTATGGACGATTTTCGTAATCCTTCTGGTTTTGTGGTTGTTGGGAGTTGTCACTTCCTACACCTTGGGAGGATTTATCCATTTACTGCTTGTGATCGCGCTGGTGATTTTGGTAATCCAGCTGATCACGGGGCGAAGGTCCGCACTTTGACCCATTAGCGGACGTTTCGCGAATTCCCGAGTTAGAAGAAGTTATCCAGCAAGAGAGCAACATGCAACGTTCGTAAACAACCCCACGGAGGTGGATAATGAACAAGGATCAAGTGAAAGGCGCGCTGGACGACGCCGCGGGCAGAGCCAAGCGGCAAGCTGGAGAATGGACCGGCAATGTGAATGCCCAAGTGGAAGGCGCCGCCCAGCAAGTGAAAGGAAAGGCAGAAAAGGCGTGGGGCAATGCCAAGGATGCCGCCCACAAAGCGGATGAGCACGACCAGCGTGAGCGGGAAAAAGACAAAGCTCCGGCAGGCGCGCCGCCCCACGAGCACAGTCACCATGGATGACCGCGAAAGCGTGCCGGCTCCGCGTCCCTGTTGAACTTCTGCGGCTTGGGCGCAGGATAATGGGGTTGCGGGCCGCTCGCCGGGTGGCTGCAACGCTTCTGCAATTTGAAAACCCTTTCCCACATGTAACCTGAATTCGCGTCCTGAAGTTAGAGCCGCCGCTGCGCCCACAACAGGCGCACGGCGGCTCTCTATCTCTTTATGGAACTTTTTTCCCGGGCGCGGGTATACTTGTGGACAAGGGGGGCGCAGGTTCGGTCTCCTGAAGTGAGGTGCGTCTTCAGCAGGACCGGTTTACTTGCGGCCGACCCTCCGCCTTCGGAGATCGCGCGGTGGCGGGCGGTGGTTCGCGTCCTTCGAAGTCCGCTGGACGCCGTGAGTTGCGCACTTCTTCCCGCCTCTTGCGCCCTTTGCGGCGCTCCTCTGCCGCGTCTTTCTTCCGCGCCAATTTGCGATGCTTGCTGGGTGGAATTTCCGCCCCAGCGCGGCCCTGCGTGCGTGCGTTGCGGCGACACGCTGGACGGGTTTGGAGCGTTCGCGGGTCTGGGGCTGTGCCGGGCTTGCCGGTTGGCTCCGCCGCCGTTTGTGCGCGCCGTGGCGTATGGACTGTACGAAGGCGCGATGAAAGAGGCGATTCACGCCCTCAAATACAGCCGACTGCATCCGGCGGCGCGGGGATTGGGCAAGATGCTGGCTGAAGCCATTGCGCAATTAGAGGACAAGGCCCCTGCCGAGATGCTCGTCATTCCCGTGCCGCTGCATAAGTCCAAGCACAACCAGCGCGGTTTCAACCAGGCGAGGTTGCTGGCCAAGGAAGCGCTGGCCTGCCTGCGCCAAAGCCGGCCGCAGTGGCGGCTCACGCTCGCCGCGCGCACGCTCATGCGGCTCCGCGCCACCGAAAGCCAAGCCGGCCTCACACCCCGCAAGCGGCGCGCTAATGTCCGCGGCGCCTTTTCGGTCTCCGCACCGGCCGCGGTAAAGGCGAAACACGTTCTGCTTATCGACGATATTTTGACCACGGGGGCCACGGCCCGCGCCGCCGCGCTGGCGCTCGTTCGCGCCGGCGCCGCTTCTGTCTGGGTGGCCACTCTGGCCAGGGCGCGGCGCGCCGGCCCACTACCGTTCAACGCTTTGGAAAGCAAAGAAGAAATCGGGCAATGGACCGGCGCCGCGCCGGGCGCATGGCCGCAAACGGCAGGCCCCATCGCAGCAAGCCCGATGGAATCCAGAGGGTCGCAAGGTTTTTAAGGGGAGGCAGCGCATGTCGCTGGGAAAAGCCATGATTCACGCCCGCAAACAGAAAGCCATCGCGCGCGCCGCAGCGCTGGCCGCCGAATCCGCCCCCGGACAGCGCGCGGCGCAGCCGAGTCATATCTTGCAGTTGCCGGTGCTGGTGCTCAACGCCTCGTACGAACCCATCAACATCTGCGGCGCCCGCCGTGCGCTGGTGCTGGTGCTCAAGGGCATTGCGCGCACCGAGGAGGAGCACGGCCTCATCCTGCACGCCCAACGCAGCCGCATCCCCATGCCTTCGGTCATCCGCCTGCTCGAGTACCGCCGCATTCCCCACCAAACCCGCGCCCTGTCGCGCAAGAACATCCTTTTGCGCGACCGCAACACCTGCCAGTATTGCGGTGAAGCCATGCCGCCCAGCGAGCTCACTCTCGACCACGTGGTGCCGCGTTCGCGCGGCGGCAACTCCACCTGGGAGAATCTGGTGGCCTGCTGCCACGCCTGCAATCGCCACAAGGGCAACCGCATGCTCAGCGAGATCGATGACATGATCCTGCTGCGCGAGCCGCGTCCCTTCTCGCTGCACACCAGCCGCCAGATCATGCGCATGCTGGGCCGCGGCGACGATCGATGGCGGAAGTATCTGTTCTATTAGTGGCCCCACATCAGTTCGGTGACGTAAATTCGATTGTGTAAAGAGCGAGAGGGTGTAAGTTGGCTTTGGCCTGACCAGCTGAAGCCGAACTCCTGAAAGGAGCCTTACACCCCATGGCGAAGATTAACTCGATTGACGAGCATTTCCAACACTTTCTCAACG
>JASHTU010000564.1 GCA_030040395.1 Acidobacteriaceae bacterium | reverse complement strand
TTTTCGTGCATTACTCCGCGATCAACTCCAGCGGATTCAAGAGTTTGCAGGAAGGCCAAGCCGTGCAGTTCAACGTAGTCAAGGGCCCCAAGGGTTGGCAGGCTGCGGACGTGCAGCCGCTCTAGACACCCACCCGCCGGATTTCGGCAGAAATCATCAAACACACAAGAGGGCTGGACGCTCCGTCTGGCCTCTTGCGCTTACAGTTTGCCTGGGCGGCTCGCGATTTATAAGTTTACTCGCTCCCGATTGCCTTTCGCGCTGCGACAGGTTCCCGCCGGAGCTTACTTAACTATTCCCTCTGCGTCCGGTCCGCGGGCGGAGAAACAACTGCCTGCGCCATCCCTGAGCCCGCTCTCGGGCCTATCGTGGAACCAGAGAAGTTGCATCTTGAAGCCGCACATTCAAGTCGACGCAACCTCAAGCAGCGGTGACTTTGCACTGATCCTGACGGGATCTCTTGTTTCGCCGTAAATCTGTCTCGCGCCCACGCCCTGCTAGACTTCTGGTTAGTTTGCCCTGAAGGGAACGGACCTCACGGGCTGCGGAAACGCGCTCCAATCAATTGAATTTGCCAACTTGGTCGACTTGCCGGTTCGCCGACCTGCTAACTCGTTGATTTGGCGACTTGCTGTCTCATGAAACAGGGCACGGCGATCATTATCGGAGCCGGCCCCGCGGGTCTCACCGCGGCCCTCGAACTCCAGCGCCGTTCCGCCATCCAGCCCATTATCATCGAGGCCGGTCACGCCGTCGGCGGCCTCGCCCGCACCGTCCGCTATGAAGGGAACCGCATAGATATTGGCGGTCACCGCTTCTTTTCAAAGTCGGAGCGCGTGATGCAGTGGTGGCTTGATCTCCTGCCACTTGAAGCCGGAACCAGCGACGGCGGGCGCCTTTGCTACCACGGTCTCGGCCGTGCCATCCCCCTCCCAAACTCGACCCCCACCCCGCCCCATCCCGATCTCGTCATGCTGGTGCGCCCGCGCCGGAGCCGCATCTATTTTCTGCGCCGCTTTTTCGACTACCCTCTCCGCCTTACCGCCTCCACGATCCGCAACCTGGGCGCTACCCGCACTCTCCGCTGCGGCCTGAGTTATCTCCGCTCCGCGCTGTTACCCCGTCGTCCGGAGCGCTCGCTCGAAGATTTCCTGATCAACCGCTTCGGGCGCCGGCTCTACCTCACGTTTTTCAGGTCCTATACAGAAAAAGTGTGGGGTGCGCCCTGCCGCGCTATCGGTGCCGAGTGGGGTGCGCAGCGCATCAAGGGCCTGTCCCTTAAATCCGCCGCCGTCCACTTCTTCAAGCAGTCCTTCGCGCGCCGCCGCAAGAACACCATCGCGCAAAGACGGACCGAGACCTCGCTCATCGAGCAGTTTCTCTATCCCAAACTCGGCGCGGGACAAATGTGGGAGCGCGTGGCGGAACTCGTCCGCGATGGCGGTGGCGAAATCCACCTGGGCGCCGCCATTGACCGCATCCACATCAATGGCCGCCGCGTGGATTCCGTCGAAGGCGTCAACCAGGCCGGCGAGCGCTTCACTTTTCGCGGCGATTACTTCTTCTCCTCGATGCCCGTCCGCGACCTCATCCGCGCCCTTGGCAACCAGGCCCCGCGCGAGGTCATCGAGGTCGGCGAGGGTCTCGTCTACCGCGACTTCATAGTCGTCGGCCTGCTCCTCGCCAGGCTCGCCGTCACCGAGGACGACGGCTCGCCCCTCCGCGATAATTGGATCTATCTTCACGAGCCCGGCGTCCGCGCCGGCCGATTGCAGATCTTCAATAACTGGAGCCCTTGGCTGGTGGCCAACCCCGACAAAATCTCGATCGGCCTCGAGTACTTCTGCAACGAAACCGGCGATCTCTGGCGGCTCTCCGACCAGGAATTGACCCGGCTCGCCGTCCAAGAGGCCGCGAGCATCGGCATCCTCAAGCCCGAGGATGTGGAAGACTCCCACGTGGTCCGCGTTCCCAAAGCCTATCCCGCGTATTTCGGCAGCTATGACCGCTTCGCCGCCATCCGCGCCTTCACCGACAGCCTGGAAAACCTCTACCTGGTGGGCCGCAACGGCATGCACAAATACAACAACCAGGACCACTCCATGCTCACCGCCATGACCGCCGTCGACAACATCGTGAACGGCGTCCCCGGCAAGGAAAGCATCTGGGCCATCAACACCGAAGCCGATTACCAGGAAGAGCGGGCCGACCAGCCAGCAAATCTGTCCCACTGACCGGCTTCAGCCCGAAGTGCGCCGACTTCAGCCCGTACATGAACCGCTGAAAAGACGGCGGGGCTCTAGCCCCTCGAGGGACGAATCTCGCCAAACCGGCCCGCCACCGCGAAACCCTCACCCTCTTCCGCTTGCTATGATGGAAATAAGGTCTTGCGAGCTCTTCCTCACGCAAGAGCTCGAGCCTCTTTATCTTCCCAAATGACGCCAGTTTCTCACGCCGCTCATTCGCCGGAAGTTGCCGCGCCCTTGCCTCAGCGCACCGCCTTGGCGGCGCTTGCGCGCAACGCTCCCCGCCATCATGCCGCCGACCTCCATGCGCCCAGTCCCGGCGCCACGGCTACGCTCATCCAGGACCTGCGCGAGCTGTTCAAGGTTAAAGTTGTGGGGCTGGTGCTGGTCACCGGCTGGGGCGGTTTCTATCTCGGCTCGCTGCAGTCGGGAATCTCCAGCGTGCAGGTCGGCCTGCTCGACACGCTGCTGGGCATCGGCCTCGTCTCCGCCGGGGCCGGTGCGCTCAACCAGGCCCTCGAACGCACCACCGACGCCCGCATGGTGCGCACCGCCGACCGCCCCTTGGCCTCTGGCCGCTTTTCGCTGGCCGCCGGCGTCACCGCCGGCCTTGGCGCCCTCGCGTTGGGCGCTTTGTGCCTCCTCCTCCGCACCAACCTGATCACCGTCTCGCTGGCGCTGCTCACCGCTTTCACCTACGTCGCAATCTACACCCCCCTCAAGCGCGTCACCACCTTGGCCACCTTCATCGGCGCCTTTCCCGGAGCCATGGGCCCCATGCTGGGCTGGACCGCCGCCCGCGGCCGCATCGAGTGGCCCGCCGTTGCCCTCTTCGCCATTCTTTTTGTCTGGCAGTTTCCCCACTTCATGTCTATCGCCTGGCTCTACCGCGAGGACTACGCCCGCGCCGGCATCCGCATGTTGCCCGTTGTCCAGCCCGACGGCCTTTCCACCGTAGTCGAGGCTCTCTTCTACGCCGTGCTCATGATTCCCGTAAGCCTCGCTCCCTGGCGGCTGGGAATGACCGGCGTCTCCTACGCCGTGGTGGCCACCGTCCTCGGCCTCCTCTATCTCGCCTACACCATCCGTTTTGCCCGCATCCTGCGGGTCCGCTCTGAAGTGGAAAGTCGCATGCTCGCCCGCGACCTGCTCAAAGTCAGCGTGCTCTATCTGCCCTTGCTCTTCACCGCGCTCATGTTGTGCGCCGTCGGCAAGGGCTGAGAAGTTTATGTCCACCGTCATCCCCGCATCGCGACCGCGTTCTGGAGCCGGCTCGGCCATCGCCGCCATCTTCGCCGTCAGCGCCGCCGCCACCCTCTTTCTCATTTGGCTGATCTATATTCATCCCCCCTCCGCCGCTGGCCCGCGCTACGCCTTTCTCCCCGCCATGAACGCGGTCTTCAATGGCCTCGCCGCCACCGCCCTGATGATCGGCTACGCCCTCATCCGCGCCCATCGCATCCGCGCCCATCGCGCCGCCATGATCACCGCCTTTGTCTTCTCCACCCTCTTTCTCATCGGCTACATCGCCCACCACGCCCTGCACGGCGACATCCGCTACCCGCTCGACGCCGCCTACCGCAGCGTCTATCTCCCGCTGCTCGCCAGCCACATCGTCCTCGCCATCGTGGCCCTGCCCATGGTGCTGGTCACCTTTTTCTTTTCCCTCTCAGGGCGCATTCCCCAGCACCGCAAAATCGCCCGCTTCACCTTCCCCATCTGGCTCTATGTCTCCGTCACGGGCGTCATCGCCTACGTCATGCTGCGCCTGGCGCGCGCCTGAGCGCCCATGCCTGGCTCTTCTCGTTCCCGGCCGCGCGCACTCAAGCCCGGCCATCTCCGCGTCTTCTCTCCAGGCCGAAACCTGCAAAATTCCCCCGCTGCTCCTCTCCAACCCGATCCCGCCTCTTTAGGATCGAAGATGCACGCAGGACCCAAAATGCCCGCCAGAACACAATCCCGGCGCTCACCCCAACCCGACGACGGCACGCGCCAACTCCTCCAGTGGGGCGGCTCCATCGTCGGCGCTGGCGTGCTCGCTGTCATCCTGCTTGAAACCCTGCTCGGCGGCTATTCGCGCACCGGCGCCAGCACCAACGCCGGCTGGTTCGCCCTCATCGTCGCCCTCATGTGCATTCCCTTCGGCGGCATGCTCCTCGCCCTCGGCGTCGCCAAGTGGCTCCGTTACCGCCGCATCGTCCGCGGCGACGAAAAGCGCTGAAAAATTCCCGGCCATCCATCGAGCCTGTCGCGCAGTCTTCCCTCGCGCAAAGAGAATCAACACGCCCGCGATGGAAAGCGACCCGCGAATCTCCCGCACGATTGCAAATTCGCAGTTGCAAAGAGAAATGTTGATGCCGTCGCCGTTTTCCTCGGAGAGAGAGAGGCCCGGCGCCTTTTCGCGAAAGCAAATTAACTTTGCATCTCCCCTAACTTCTTCTTATAACTCGGTTCTCCCGCAAGCATCGCTCTATCTGATCGGAACATAACTTAAATGTATTTTGAGCGCCGCTCGCGGTCCTATATCGTAATCACCATAAGATCGTAGCCAAGCAATGCTGCTCAGCTCTCTTTTCTGCCCTCGGATTTCGCGGCAGAGAATTCACCCCAACTAAAACGCTTCATCCCCGCAAGATGGTGGAAGTGTATTCGTCTATTCACCGCTCGATGAACCAAATTTCAAGAAGGTTGAGGTGCATCCGCCAATGACCTGTCGTCTTCCCATTCTCAGCGGTCGATTCGCTCGTCGTTTTTTCTCGCGCCCCCGCTTCGAAATCGTCGGACTCTTCCTTGCGTTGGCCCTCGTCTTTGCCGTCCCGGTTCGGGCCCAGTCAACCTTCGGCTCTTTCATCGGCGCCGTCAGAGATCCCTCCGGAAGCGTGCTCCCCGGCGCCGGCGTCACGCTCATCAATATGGGAACCTCCGTTTCGCAGAAAACCCAAACCGACGCCAAAGGCGATTACAGCTTCCAGAACGTCGATGCTGGCGCTTACACCATCGAAGTGGATGCCGCCGGATTCAATCAAGGCGTCTATCCCGGCCTCGTCCTTCAAGCCCGCGAAATCCAGCGTGTCGACGCCAAACTCTCCGTCGGCAATGTCGCCCAAACCGTGGTCGTCAACGGCGGCGCCACGGTCATCAACGCTGATACCTCCAACCTCGGCGAAACCCGAACCGGCGAAGAACTCGATCAGTTGCCTCTCGCCATCAGCTCCCGCGCCTCCGGTTCCACCAGCCCCTTCGCCACCCTCACTTCGCAGTCCGGTGTGCAGCAGGATGACTCCGGCAATCTCTCCGTCGCCGGAGCCAAGCCCTCCATGTTGTCCGTCACCGTCGACGGCATCAGCACCATGAACGTCGAGTCCAGCGCCCCCGCGCCCGAGCTCTTTCCCTCCTTCGCCTCCATCGAGGAAATCCAAGTCAATCAGAACAGCAACAACGCTGAGTACGGCGGCGTTGCCGACATCACCACCGTCTCCAAAAGCGGCGCCAATAATGCTCACGGCGGAGCCTACGACAACTATGAAACCGCCGGCCTCAACGCCAAGAATCCCTTCGCCAACACCAAGCCCAAAATCGTGATGAACGATTTCGGCGCCTTCTTCGGCGGCCCGGTCGTCGTGCCCAGAATTTATAACGGCAAAGACCGAACCTTCTATTTCGCGAGCTATGAGGGCCTGCGCCTGCCGCAACAATCCGTGGTTGTGCAAAGCGTTCCTTCGATGGCTCTGCGCAGCGGAGATCTTTCCGTTTATCCCACGCAGATCTACAACGTGGATGGAACAGCATTCCAGAACAATCAGATCCCCAGCCAGGACATATCCTCAGTAGCCACGGAGGCTCTAAGTCAGCTCTATCCAAAACCGAATACCGGCGCGCCAAACGCCATCTCCAATAACTACGTCGAAAATTTCCCTACCCCCATTTCTTCCGATCAGGGCGACATCCGCATCGACCAGAACATCACCTCCAGGCAGTCCATCTTCGCGCGCTTCAGCTACAAGCAGCGAGCCTTGGACTTGGCGCCCACCGGCAGCGCCAGCAACGGCGGCTCCGCCCTCGTCGGCGCCTTCAACGAGCCGCAAAAGGACACCAGCTTCACTACCGCCTACACCGCCACCATTACGCCGTCCATGGTCAACGAGGTGCGCTTCGGGCTTAGCAAATTCGTCACCAGCGTTGGAGTCGGTTATAACTCGGGCAGTAGCGATTTCGGCGCCCTGGGAATCAGCGGAATCCCGGATTTAATCAGTCCCTCCGTTGGAGCAGCGCCGAATTTTGTGATCACCGGCTTTACCGCTACGGGAGGCCATGGTTCCAACGTGACCAGAAGCCGCGTTATCGAGGCCCTCGACAACCTCACCTGGATCAAGGGTGCGCACACCTTGAAGTTCGGCGGCACCTACAGCTATCTCAACGCCTTCGCCAGCAACGTCTTCGGCTCCTCGCGGTTGGGCAAGTACACATTCAATGACTCCACCCCCGTCGGCGCCCAAATCGGCGTACCCTTTGCAGGTTTCCTCCTGGGTTATCCGGATGCAACGCAAGTATCGGACGTCCTCGACGCCGATATGAACGGCTTCGGCTACAACCTGGCCTTCTATGCGCAGGATTCCTGGAAGGTCACCCCCTCGCTCGACCTCAATTACGGTCTGCGCTGGGAGTGGCACCCCACCATGGGCGATCACGTGTACAACAGCGCCGACTTCCTCCCCGATTATTCATCCGTCCAGAACGGCAACTTAGTGCAGGGCGCCATCGTTGTCCCCAACGACTACGCTTTGGATAAGCTCACCCTGCCCAGCTTCGCCGCCGGCATGGCCCCGCTGCCCATCATTACCGCTGCTCAGGCCGGCCTTCCCATCACCCTCGTCAAGGCCGGCATGACCGACTTCGGCCCTCGCATCGGTTTCGCCTGGCGTCCGCTGCATAACGACAAAACCGTCCTTCGCGGCGGATATGGGCGCTATATCGAAACCGCGCTCGGCGGCAACGTCGTCGGAGGCTGGGCGGTTGAATCGAGCGCCGTCTATGTTACGCACAACTCGTTCACTTCATCGGGCCATCCCGCTCTCACCTTCCCCTCGCCCTTCCAGTTCGCCAACGCCGCCAGCGGCACGCTCTCGTTCGACTACGGCGTCGTCACCCAGTACAAAGATCCCACCACCCAACAATGGAACCTCACAGTCGAGCGCGATCTTGGCTTCAACACCGGCCTGCGCCTTTCGTACATCGGCAGCCACACCAGCAACCTCACCAGCTTTGCAGATCTCAACCAGCTCCCCTACAACACCGTCGGCTATAACACCCTCTACGCCAGCCGTCCCTTCCCCGAGATGAGCACCATCGACGAGGTCCTGAACATCTGCGAAGCCAATTACAATGCCTTCACCCTCGAAGCCAATCACCGCATGTCGAATGGGCTGCAGTTCCAGGGTAGCTATACCTTCGCCCGCGACCTGTCGGACGGGGAAGGCGGAGATCCGACGGGCTTTACGTATGAAGAGGGAACCAACCCCAGCGATCGCTTCCATCCCGGCGTCGACTACGGCAACGTGGCCTTCACCAGCCGCAATCGCGCCTTGGCCTCCTTCCTCTATCAATTGCCCTTCGGCCGCGGCCGCACCTTCCTCGCCGGCTCCGGCAAGGTTCTCGACAGCGCCGTCGGCGGCTGGCAACTGGCCAGCTTCATGCTCTTCCAGAGTGGTCCCTTCCTCACCCCTTTGACAGCATCCAACGATCCCACGGGCACCGGCATTCAACAAACCATCGGCTATGCCCGCGCCGATGTGGTTCCCGGCGTCTCGCCTTACCTCCACGGCCAGGGCGCCCGCAATTTACTCAACCCCGCCGCCTGGGCTCAGGCCCCCAACAACGTCGCCCGCCAGGGCACCGCCCCGGTAGGCAGCGTTCAGGGAGCGGGGACCGCTACCGTCTCCGCCTCTCTCTTCAAGACCTTCAACTTCACCGAACGCTACGGCTTCCAGTTCGGCGCTCAGGCCCAAAACATCTTCAACCACCAAAATCTCGATGTCCCTGCTTCGATGGTCGTCGGCACTTCGAACTTCGGCGTGCTCGACAGCGTACAGTCGCAGGGCAACGCCGGACCGCGCAGCATGATGCTCACCGGCCGTCTCACTTTCTAGTCTTCCGTCCGCCGATTTTTGTACGCATGTGGGCGCCCCATCCTTGCCGCGCTTTTTGCGGCAAGGGCGGGATTCCACGGCACTCAACGTCCATTCCCACATCGAATGCGAAAAATCACGATAATCTTCTAACCATGGCCGGACAGGTGAAGATCTTCGGAGATGGACTGGCCGCCTGCTGCGCGGCTCGTCTTCTAGTGGACCGCGGCTTCTCCATCTCCCTCCACAAGGCCGGCCGCCTCAAGCCCGCCCGCCTGCTCGTCAGCGATCCCACCCAATCGCTGCTCCGCGAGATCTTCCGCGCTCCCAACCTTTTCGCCCACGCGCCGGGTATTCGCCGCCGCATCGTGCGCTGGGGTGCCAAAGCGGAAACCCTCGAACTTCCCCATCGCGGCCTCGTTATCTCGGAGAGGGAACTCCTCGACCGTCTCTGGCGGCAAACGTCAATCGCCGAAATCGATCCCGCCTCGCTCGCTGCCTGGTCGCTGGTCGCCTCATCGGACTTCGCCGCCCTCCCTGCGCTCGAAAGCTTCGGCGCCCGCCGGGCCTCCGTGGCCTCGGTGGTGCTCGCCCCCAACGCTCCGCAGGATTCCTGTTGGGTCGAGTCCTTGCCCGACGGCTGGCTCTTTCTGCTTCCCGCAGGTGATGCCCGCGGCGCGCTCATCGCCACAGGCTACGCGCCCGAGCCGCCGCTCGCGCAAAGCAACCTGGTCACCCGCCAGATTGCGCACATCGAGTCCGCCGCTTCGCGCGCCTTCCCCGCCTTTCCGCAAATCCTCACTGAGGTCTGCGGACCCGATTGGCTGGCCTTGGGATCGGCCGCCATGACCTTCGATCCCCTCTGCGGCGAAGGCGCCGGCCATGCCGCCCGCGTCGCTCTCCTTGCTTCCGCCGTCCTCCAGGCCGCCGCCAAGGGCCATCCCCCCGCGAGCCTCCTTGCCCACTATTCCACCCGCCTGCTCCAGGGCTTCCTCCGCCATCTCCAGGTCTGTCTGCCCTTTTATCAGAGCGGCGGCGACGGCGATTTTTGGATGAGCGAAACCGCGGCCCTCGAACTCGGTATTGCCTGGGCCCAGCAACGCCTTAGCCGCCGCGCCCCCTGCCAATTTCGCTTCTCCGGCTACGACCTCGAACCCATCGCCCCGGCCTGGGCGCACCCACCTTCGGCCTAACCAGACGCTCCTGCTCCGGCCAGTGTTTCGAGCGCCGCTTAGATGCCTTGGCCGCCGCACCAGATGCTTTCAATTCGCTCAATTTGACCTCTCGGCCCATACCGGGAATTTGCACAAGTTCTGGTGCAACGAGTAAGTCGCGACACTCCAGACACTTAGCCCTGATTCGCGGTAACTACCTCTTTTTTCAATGAAAATCCCCGCAGTCGCCCAGCCAATTTTGGCTGAGAAAGCGCGCCAGGTTGGTAGAATGACCGAATGGTGAAAAGACAGAAATCACGCAACGTGAACCTGAAAACTCCTCTGGGCATTTGTCTGCTCGCAGGAGGTTCCTCGCTTGCGATGACCGCTGTGGTGCTCTTTCTTTCCACGCGGACCGTGCATGCCGACGCGAGTCTTCCCCGCCCGGTC
>JASHTU010000563.1 GCA_030040395.1 Acidobacteriaceae bacterium | reverse complement strand
GGCATCATCCACGACGGCGACGGCCAACTCAAGCCGCTGCGCCACGACGAGGCACGCGTCTACTTCGAGATGCGCCGCATGAGGAAGCGGAACTACTCGCGATTCAACCAGTTCCAGGAAGCCATTGCCCAGGGCCTGCCCAACGAATGGCGCTGCCGCGCCGGCTCGCGCTATCTCTACATCTGCGAAGACGGCCTAGTCCACTACTGCAGCCAGCAGCGCGGCTATCCTGGCGTGCCGGTCACCGAGTACACCCGCGCCGACCTCCAGCGCGAGTTTCTCACCGCCAAAAGCTGCGCTCCCAATTGCACCATCAGTTGCGTCCACCAGGTGAGCCACATCGACCACTGGCGCGCCCCGCAAACCCGCATGGTCGCGCCCGGCGGCCAGGAGTTGGTCAAAATTCACGGCGCGGATTGAATGCGGGCAGCGCGGCTTGAAGCTTTTTGCCGAAAAGATAGCCAGGCAAATGCGTGACGATGGGCAAGGCGGTCTTTGTAACCCTGAGCTACCGCTTGGTCTCCGCCAGCGCCTGATCGATGATCTGGTAGAGCTTGCTGCGGTCGACCACTTCAATGAAGGGCGGAGCTTTGCCGCCGTCGGTCACCACCCAGATCGTCGGCGTGTGCTCAATGCCGATGCGCTGGCCGAGGGCGTAGTCGGCCTTCACCTCGGCCGACAGCTTTCCCTGGGGATCGATTGAGAACGGCAGCGCGACGCCGTGGCTCTGCGCGAACTTCTGCGTAAATTGCGTTAGCTCGGCGGGGGTCTCAATCGAGGGCTGGCTGGCGAACACCGAGTCGCGGTAAGCGTTGCCCAGTGCTTTGCCCTTCTGGTCGAACCAGCGCGCGTAGACGGCGGCCTGGAAGCTCCAGGGGTGGAAGGGGAGCGGGAAATCGTAGCGAATCCAAGGAATGTCGTACTTGGAGGCGGCTTCCCTCAGAACCGGGTTCGCGGCGGCGCAGTCGGGACACTCCATGTCTTCGAACTCGATGATCGCCACGCGAGCGCCGGCTGGCGGCCGCAACGCGGCCGGATCGTGGACCGGCGTGGTGGGCGGCGGCCCGAACTGGGCCCGCGAAACAGGCGCCAGAAGCATCAGAGCGGCAAGGCCGAAAAAGAGGCCAACACGGTTACAGCGGTTCCCAAGGAAACGGGGAAGAGCAAGAAAACGGCGCATGTGAATTGGACGGCTCCCAGCTTTATTGTAACTATAGACACGCAAGGCAGGCCAAGTTACCCGGCTTTCCGCGCCGCCGGGGCCCTCGCTTTGGCCGCGTGCCTTGGCGCGATGTTGCGGTGCGAGCGCCCGCGCATTTTCTCTCCGCCTGCCAGCTCGAATGCCGCATTCACCAGCGCAATGTGCGAGAAGGCCTGGGGAAAGTTGCCCACCATGCGCTTTCCCTTCACGTCGTATTCCTCTGCGAGCAGGCCCAGATCGTTGCGCAGCGTGAGCAGCCTCTCGAACAGCGCCTCGGCGTCGCGTTTGCGGCCCACGGCCTTGAGGCTCGACACCATCCAAAAGCTGCAGGCCAAAAAGGCGCCCTCGCCGGGCGGTAACCCGTCATTCGCCCGTTCCGTGTCGTAGCGCAGCACCAGACCATCCGGCATCAACTCGCGCTCGATCGCCGCGACCGTCCCTTTTACGCGCGCATCTCTGCCCGGCAAAAATCCCACCACCGGCATGAGCAGCAGCGCTGCGTCAAGCTCTTCTGAGCCGTACGCCTGCACAAAGCTGTTCCTCTTCTTGCTGAAAGCGCGGGTGCAAATCTCACTATGGATGGCGTCGCGGATGGTCTTCCATTTTTCCAGCGGGGCCTCGTAATTCAAGTGCTCGGCCAGCAACAGGGCGCGGTCGAAGGCCACCCAGGCCATCATCTTCGAATAGGTGAACTGCTGGGCCCCGCCGCGCGTCTCCCAGATGCCTTCATCGGGCTTTTGCCACATGGTTTCGAGACGCCGGAGCAGCAACACCAGCACTCGGAAGTCGTCTTCCGAGTGCCGGCACATAAGGTGTTGCGCGTGGAAGAACGAATCCAGCACCTCGCCGTAAATATCGAGCTGCACCTGCCGCGCGGCGGCGTTGCCTACCCGCACCGGCCGCGAGTTCTCATACCCCGGCAGTTCCTCCAGCTCCGATTCGACGAGCCGCTGCTCGCCTTTCAGCCCGTACATGATCTGGGCTTTGTCGGGGCTTCCCGCGAGTGCGCGCAGCAGCCAGTCCTGCCACGCCTGCGCTTCATCGAAATGACCGCCGTTCATCAGCGCCAACAGGGAAAAGGTGCTGTCGCGCAGCCAGCAAAAACGGTAATCCCAGTTGCGCTGGCCGCCGATCGACTCGGGCAGCGATGTGGTCACCGCGGCGACAATGCCCCCGCTGGGGCGAAAAGTCAGCGCCTTCAGCGTGATCAGCGACCGCTCCACCGCATCGCGATACTTGCCTTTGTACTTTAGCTTCGCATTCCAGCCGCGCCAGATGCGCACCGTGTCCTTCAACGCCTGCTCGAATTGGATTTTTCTTGGGTCGGGTTCGTGGGAGGCTCCGTAAGTCAGCGTAAACCAAACGCGCTTGCCCTTATGCACGGTGAAGTCGGCCACCGTTTTCAGGTTTTCGCCGCGCACCGGCACGGACGCATGGAACATGGCGAGATTCGGTCCGGCCACCGCGCGAATGCCGTCTTTGGTGGCGGTCACCCAAGGCACGGTGCAGCCGTAATTGAAGCGCAGCGCCAACTCCATGCGCATGGGCACGCGTCCACGCACGCACTCCAGAATACGCACCACGTCGGAGTGCCGTCCTCGGGGAGGCATGAAGTCAATGAGACGAACGACCCCGTCGCCATGTTCGAAAGTGGTTTCGAGAATCAGCGTATGATCGCGGTATCGCCGGGTAGATGACCATGCGCCTTCCAACGGCGCAATCTTCCAGTATCCGTTCTTTTCCGTGCCCAGCAGCGAGGCAAAGCAGGCCTCCGAAGAAAAATCCGGCCAGCATAACCAATCGATCGAGCCGTTCCGGTCCACCAGCGCCGCTGTTTCCATATCTCCGATCAGGGCGTAGTCCTCAATTTTGGCGGCCATGGTTATTGCTCGCGATAACTCCTCATCAACCCTCCGTCCACCACAATGGTTGCGCCCGAAATGTAAGCTGCGTCTTCCGAGGCGAGAAAAGCCACCACGCCGGCCACGTCCTCGGGCGTACCCATCCGGCCCAGGGGAATCTTATTGAGCAGCGCCTCGAGCTTAGGCTTGTCTTCGAGCAAATGCTGGTTGATAGGGGTGGAGATGGCTCCGGGGGCAACATTGTTCACCGTGATTCCGAGCGGCCCCAACTCCATCGCCAGGTCGCGCATCAACATCCGCAAGCCCCCCTTGCTGCAGCAATACGTTGCGAAACCCGGAAACGGCATGTCTTCGTGCACGGAGCTGATGTTCACAATCCGCCCCGGCTTCTTGGCCTCACGCAGC
>JASHTU010000562.1 GCA_030040395.1 Acidobacteriaceae bacterium | reverse complement strand
CGGGGCAAAACGCCCAAAAATGGGCCGTAAGTCCTTATTATTGAAGATTTTAGGATCTAACCCCTTTATTATCAATAATTTAGACCCAGTACTAAATAGTATAAGTGCTTGCAAACAAACCACTTAACCCCAAAAGAGGTGGGAGGTAGGGGGTGGGGTAACTGAAAAGTAAACGGCCTGGCGCCATGAACCGCCATGCCAACCGCCTTGGAGCCTGTGAGTGAAGCAACAGAAGGCCGCGTCAAGAACTGCCAGGGAGCCAGTAGTCCGCCAAATATAATCGAAAGCGGCCATGAAACGAGTGCTCTCCCCAGCTCTTCAACTGGTTGCGCTGTTTGCTCTTCCTCTCTACGTCTCCGCGCAAGACACCCGCATGGTGATCGAGCCGATCATTCCCGAACTGTGCGCCACGCTTGATGCCCGGCTCACCACGAGCGGAACTTCACTGGCTCCAGTTGACGAGGGCAAGCTCGATACCGCGCGCATCCAAAGGGCCATCGACCACTGCGGCAGGGGTCGCGCGGTGATGCTGCACGTGGACGAGGAGAAAAACGCCTTCCTGAGCGGGCCGCTGCGCCTGCGCCCGGACATAACCCTGATCGTGGATCTGGGCGTGACCCTTTACGCCTCGCGCGATCCCACGCTCTATGCGATTTCGCCCGGCAGCTGCGGAGTGGTGAACGACGCGCCTCCCGGCTGCAAGCCTTTCATCTCGGTCGATCGCGCCGCCAACGCGGGCATTATGGGCGACGGCGTGATCGACGGCCGGGGCGGCGAAAAGATGTTGGGCTCAAAGTATTCGTGGTGGGATTTGGCCGAGCAGGCGCGCACCGGCGGCCGGCAACAGGTTCCCCGCCTCATTGTGGCCAACGACTCCGACAACTTCACCTTGTACCGCATTACGCTCAAGAACTCGCCGAGCTTTCACGTGGTCTACGACCATGGAGATGGGTTTACGGTGTGGGGAATCCGCATCGACACGCCGCAGCGCCAGGCTCGCAACACCGACGGTATCGATCCGGGGGGCGGCTCGAGGAACATCACCATCACGCACAGCTATATCCGCACGGGTGACGACAATGTGGCTATTAAGGGCGGACCCGGCGGGGTGACCAACGTGACAGTGAATGACGATCATTTTTACTGGGGCCACGGCATGTCGATCGGCAGCGAGACCATGGGCGGCGTCAGCAACGTCCGCGTCACCGGGCTCTCGCTCGACGGCGCGGACAACGGGATCCGCATCAAATCCAACGGCTCGCGCGGCGGGCTGGTGGACGATGTTGTGTACGACGATGTGTGCATCCGCAATTCGCCCAATCCGATCACGCTGGACACGGCGTACACGGCGTCCGGGACCCTGACGGGCAACTCGCCGCCCACCATGCGCGGCATCGCTTTTCATAACGTGCGGATTTCAGGCGGTGGGAAAGTCACCTTTAACGGCTACGACCACAGTCACCGGATTGCCGCCCGGCTCGACGGCGTCCAGATCACCGACGACGCAAAGTACACCTACAAGGTGAACCATGCCGACCTGACGCTGGGACCGCTTCCGACCAACCTGCAAATGCCCGCCGGGACCGATTCGACCATGCAAGGAACCCCGGCGGAGGGTGAGCCGGCCTCCTGCCGGACGATGTTCGTCCCCTTTCCGCAAGCGCTGCTGGCGCCCCATACGCACTGATGGAGGAAGAGCAATTCTCACCGGTGGCCGGACGGAAGTTACGCCCGGCTCAGGTAGGCGCCTTCGCTGGTGTCGACGCGAATCTTTTCGCCCTCGTTGATGAAGGGTGGGACCTGGACCACAAGGCCGGTCTCCGTCTTGGCAGGCTTGGTGACGCTGGAGGCGGTGGCGGATTTCAGTCCGGGCTCGGTCTCGACTACTTCCAGATCGACCGTCTGCGGTAACTCGATGCCTACCGGCTGGCCGTCGAAGTAGCTCACTTTGATTTGCAGGTTCGCGGTCAGGTACTCGACCGCGTCGCCGAGCGTGGAGCTCTTGAGCACCGTCTGCTCGAAGTCGACCGGGTTCATAAAATAGTAGTCGTCGCCGTCGGCATAAAGGAACTCCATGGGTATTTCATCCACCACCACCTTTTCGATGGCGTCGGCAGAACGGAAGCGGTGTTCGAACATGGCCCCGGACTTGAGGTTGCGCAATTTGGCCTGGATAAAGGCGCGCAGGTTGCCGGGGGTGCGATGCTCGACTTTGAATACCAGGTGAAGCTGGTCGTTGTGCTTGATGATCATCCCCGGACGAAGTTGGGTGGCGGGAATCGCCATAAAAAATGCGTGCTCCTTGCCAATTTGCGCGAGGCGCGCAAGAGATTTGGGCCTTAGCCTAACTCGATTGTAGCCCAGCGAATGGCCCGCAACCTGACTTGGATTGTCGCCCTTCATGCCGCGCATCAGGAAGGAGGCGAGTTCCGCCGGAGCCTTCGACAAGCCTTGCGGCGTTGCGTGCAAAACGGCCCTTCGCATGGCTGACGCGCCGGGCGATGGACGGGACCGGCCAGCGCGCGTGTGCGGGGATATAGAATTTCAATGATACCGGCCCGCCGTTCGGTACGCGCCTTTGAACCACGGCGGAGCCGGAATCCGAAAGATCGACGAAAGGCCGGGCTCCGGAAGCGGTCAAAAGGAGCAAGGACAAGCGCATGTCGAATCCAGTTTCTATTTGCGTCATCGGCTCCGGCTACGTGGGCCTGGTAGCGGCGGCGTGCTTTGCCGAAATGGGGCACCCTGTCATCTGCGTCGACAACGACGAAGCCCGGGTCGACCTTCTTCGCCGCGGCGGCGTGCCCATCTTCGAAAAGCACTTGCCGGAACTGCTGGCGAAACACCGCGACACCCGTATTGTCTTCACCACCGAGTTGGGCGAGGCCGTGGAGCGCAGCGAGGCGGTCTTTATCGCCGTGGGCACGCCGCAGGGCGACAGCGGAGCGGCGGACCTGTCCTACGTGGAGGCGGTAGTCTCTGAAATCGCGCGGGCCATTCACGGCTACAAGGTCATCGTGGAGAAGAGCACGGTTCCGGTTTACACCAACGATTGGATCCGGCGCGTGCTTCACCGTCATGGCGTGGATCCGCAGTGTTTCGACGTGGTGTCGAATCCCGAGTTCCTGCGCGAGGGCACGGCGGTGGCGGATTTCCTGCACCCGGACCGAATCGTCGTGGGCGCCGGCAACGAGCGCTCCGCCGAGGTGCTGCGGCGCATCTACGAACCGCTGACTGGGGGCTCGTACTACGCGCAGCCGGGGGCCTTGTCGGGGGCCTGCAGCGGCGCCCACCCAGCTCGCCTGCTGGTCACCTCCGCACAGAGCGCGGAAATCATCAAGCACGCTTCGAATGCGTTCCTGGCGCTGAAGATCTCGTTTATTAATGCGGTGGCCAATCTGGCCGAGGCAGTGGATGCGGACATCGAAGACATCGCCGCCGGAATGGGCCTGGACAGCCGCATCGGCCCCCGATTCCTGCGCGCCGGCCTCGGCTATGGAGGTTCGTGCTTTCCCAAAGACGTGGCCGCGTTCCACTGGGTGGCGCAGCAGCGCGGGGTCAACTTTCAACTGCTCCAGGAAGTCCGCAAAATCAACGAGACGCAAAAGGAGGTCTTCTTTAACAAGGTGCTCTCGGCGCTGTGGACGCTGCGCGGCAAGCGGCTGGCGGCTCTGGGGCTCGCCTTCAAGAGCGACACCGATGATATCCGAGAGTCGCCCGCCATCGACATCATCAAACGGCTCCTCAAGGCAGGCGCCAGCGTGAGGGCCTATGACCCCGCAGCGATGGAGCGCGCCAAGGAAGTTTTGCCCCCGGCCGAGAACCTCAGTTATGCGGGCAGCTTGTATGAAGCCGCCGGGAACGCCGATGCGGTGCTGATTCTCACTGACTGGAGAGAGTTTGCCGCCATCGACCTGGTGCGGCTCAACCAGGCCGTCCACTTCCCGATCGTGATTGACGGGAGAAATCTCTATAAACCGCAGGTGATGCTGGAGCACGGCTTCACCTATGTGAGCGTGGGCCGGCCGGCCAATTATGAGGCTCAGGAAGGCAAGCCCCGCAGGCAACTCGTATAGGGCTTGGCGATGACTCCCAGGGGGCCAGCAAGCCCAGAGTTGACCGATCAAATTCTGGCGTTTCGCAACCCGAAGGATTGGAGAAGAATTTTTTGACCATGCGCGTACTTGTAACCGGCGTGGCTGGTTTTCTGGGCTCTCATTTCGCCGATCGCCTGCTGGGCGAAGGCCACTCGGTGGTGGGCGTCGACAATTTTTCAACCGGCTTCCACGAGAACCTGGATCATCTTGCCCACGAACCGCGTTTTGAGTTTGAAGAGCTGGACATCTGCACGGCCTTCGATCCCGGGCCGGTGGATTACGTCTTTAATTTCGCGTCGCCCGCCAGCCCGCCAGAATACCTTCGCTTGGCCGTCGAGACGCTGCGGACCGGCTCGGCGGGCGTAGAAAACACGCTCCAGATCGCCGCCCGCTACGGGGCCGGCTTCCTGCACGCGTCCACTTCGGAGTGCTACGGCGACCCGCTCGAACATCCGCAGTCGGAGAGCTACTGGGGGCACGTCAATCCGGTCGGGCCCCGCTCCGTGTACGACGAAGCCAAGCGCTACGCCGAGGCGCTGACCATGGCCTACCACCGCACGCGCGGCGTGGACACCCACCTCGCCCGCATCTTCAACACCTACGGTCCGCGCCTGCATCCCGACGACGGCCGGGTGATTTCGAATTTCATCATGCAGGCGCTGCGCAGCGAGCCGCTCACTGTCTACGGCGACGGCAGCCAGACGCGCAGCTTCTGCTTTGTCGACGATCTCATTGAAGGCATTGTTCGGCTGTCGCGCTCGGACGAGCATCTGCCCGTCAACATTGGCAATCCCACCGAGTTCACCATCCTGGAATGTGCGCAGACGGTGCTGGAAGTTACCGGATCGAAGAGTGAACTGCGCTTTGAGGCGCTGCCGGTCGACGATCCCACGCGGCGCTGCCCCGACATCGCCAAGGCGCGCGCGCTTCTCGGATGGGAGCCGCATGTCTCCTTGAAAGAAGGCCTGATTCGGTCGCTCGATTTCTTCCGCAGCAAGGCCGGACTGCCCCTATCCGTCGCACCGCCGCGCTGATCCGGTTCTCCACCGGCAGGCCCTCGACTCATAGCCATCGACCCGTGGCCCTCGCCCGGTCGTCTTGCCCGAAAGCAAGGGGCTCAACTTGTCTTCAGCGCCGCGAACGCCGCGCGCAGCCGCCGCCACGTGGCCTCGAGGTCTTCGGGCAATATCCGGGTCTCGGCGACGGTGGTGATGAAACTGGTGTCGCCGGTCCAGCGCGGCATGGCGTGCAGGTGAATGTGCCCGGCCACGCCGGCGCCCGCGGACTGCCCGACGTTCATGCCGAAATTGAAGCCGTGCGGCATGTACACGCGATCAAGCGCGCGTTCGGTGAGCTGGGCCAGTTCGATCATCTCGTGTCCGGTTGCGGCCGGCAGGGCGGCCAGGTGGTCAAGATGCGTATAGGGCACAATCATCACATGGCCCGAGGTGTAAGGAAAGGCGTTCAGGCAGATAAAACAGTGGACAGCGCGCAGCACCAGGCCGCCGGCAGCTTCGGCATTCTCTGCGCTCATGCCGCCCGCAATCGCGAAATCAATGGAAGCGATGAGATTACAAAAGACGCAACCCAAATCGCCAGCCCATGCCGCCAGAGCGTGAGGCACGCCGGCGCGCGTCCCGGTTTCCGCCGCGGTGACGTAGGCATAGCGCCAGGGAGTCCAAAGATGATCCATGCAATTTGAATCCGTTCGCTCCAGTATAGTCACCCCACGGCGCCAGCCGTCGCCGAGCGGCCACACCGCTTGCATTGCGAATCCGTGCCCGTGTCGGCCGCCATCGCGATGCGAACAGAGCGCGAAATGCGGCGGTCCAAAATCCCCAATCAAGCATGCGTGACAAAGCTCCAGGTTTGACCTTGGAAACCGGAGGTTGCTAAACTTGTTATCGTAGCTTCCTGCGCGGATTCCAGCAGTGAGTTGCGGCCGCCTTTCGAGCAAGCCGTTGCCTGCCGGGTGTTTCCCAAGGAAACCAGCGGTAGTTCGACTCCGGTTGCAGACTGGAGAAGCTGTTTTTGGGAGAGGCTCCGGCTCGGC
>JASHTU010000561.1 GCA_030040395.1 Acidobacteriaceae bacterium | reverse complement strand
GGCCGGCAATACGTCTCGTGGATGCATGAGGCGGATTTTGCGCGGGCGGTGGAGTTTCTGATCGGGCACGAAGAGATGGAGGGGCCGGTGAATCTGGCCGCGCCTCATCCGTTGCCCAACCGCGAGTTCATGGCCGCGCTACGCGAGGCCTGGAACATGCCGAATGGATTGCCCGCGCCCGCGCCGCTGATTGTGCTGGGATCGTTCTTCATGCGCACTGAGCCGGAACTAGTGCTGAAGAGCCGGCGCGTGACGCCAGGGCGGCTTCTGGAGGCCGGGTTTGAGTTTGAGTTTCCGGAGTGGGACGCGGCGGCTGAGGATTTGGTGCGGAAGTGGCGTGGGCGGAGCGACCACTGACGACCGCACTCTGATCCCTGATCACTCTTTGGGCGTGATATCGGTGACGGGGAGGTCCCAGTGGGCCACGAGGATTTCGAAGCGGCGTTGCTCTTCTTTTTGATAGGTCGCCTGATCGGGCCAAAGCTGCTTGATGAACGCCTCTTCGTCAGGGTTGGCGGAGGTGGCGACGGTCGAATTCTTGTAAGTGATGGTCACGCGATAATCCCAGCGGCCGTCTTCAGTGGTGTGGTAGGCGGGCGACTCTACTTTGAGCGAGAGAATGCGGCCGGTGGACTGGATCTTCCTGAGCAGCGGGTAGTGATTTTTGAGGAACAGGGTGAGGAACTCCTGTTGATGGCCCCACTGCACCTTGTAGTAATACTCGACGGCGTAGGGTTGGCCGGCGGAGCCCTGCGGTGGCGCGCCCTGAGCCAGAAGCGGGGCGGCGGCAAAAGATAGGGCGAGAGCAGCGAAGAGAAACCTGCGCATAACGCGCCTCCGTGGGAGAGATGGAAGCCATTGTAACGTGGCAATGTGTTCGACAGCAGCTCAAAAAATGGGGCGGCGTGGGAGCAGGCCGTTCAGTTTGCCTGCGCCTCCACCGAAGCTCTTCGTTCCAGGGTCCAGTCACGCACGGCGGCGAGAGCCTCGGCTCCGCCGATTTCATTGAGGGCGCCGGCAGCCATGTTTCTTACCCCGCGGTCAGGGTCTTTGAGAGCCTGAATCAGGGGCGGGATGGAGCGTGCGTCGCCAATCATGCCCAGGGCCCCCGCGGCGTTGGCGCGGACCAGCCGATTAGCGTCGGACACGGCTTCGATCAACGCCTCTGAAGAACTTGAACCGTGCATCCGCCCCAACAGGTCGGCAACCCGGGCGCGCACACTCGGTTTGCGAACCCGGAGCCCCTGATGAAGCAGCTCCGGTTCCCGGGCCGTAACCCTTTCGAGGCTCTGCGCGGCGCGCACGCGCACCTCCCAATTCAAATCGGAGAGTACGTCCAACAGCGGAGCCACGGTGCTTTCGTTGCCGATGGCGCCGAGGGTGATCGCCGCCGCTTGGCGAATGCGCGCGTCCGGCGACGAAAGCGCGGCGACCACGCAAGGAATTGCAGATTGATCGCCGGCGGCGGCGGCATCCTCCGCGGTTTTCATCCAAATCGGCGGGTCCGCCAAGGCCCGCTCAAGAATCACGCGCCGGGCGCGGGGCGAGCCTTCCAGGCGCGAGAGCAAGCCGATGAGCGGGGTCAGCTTCGCGTGCTCCTGGACGGCGTCGATCATTTCCACCAGGAGATCCTCGGCGCGCTTGCCCATGATCTCGATTCCCAGCATGGCGCCCAGCCGCTGCTGCCAGGACCTGCTCTGGGTCTTGGAGATCAGCGCGGGAAAGACGCGAGGATCGTCGAACTCGCCAAGAGAAACAACCGCATTGGCGCTAATGTCGCTGCCTTCATCTTCCGCCAGAGTCAAAAGCCGGTCGAGAGCCTCGGCGGAATCGTGGCAACCGGCCAGCCACTGGGCGGCGGCTTCCCGAACTTCGGGTTGATAGCTCTCAGCCCAAGCGAAAATGGTTTCGAGAGGCAAGGGCTCGGCGCGGCGCGCCAACGCGGCCAACGCTTCGCTCCGTCGTGGCGCGCTCTCCTTGTTTTCGACCACCTGGAGCAGGGCTCCTTGCGCGCCGGGATGGGGACAGATCGCCAGCCAGGCGGTGATCGTCATCATGATTTCAGGGCTGTCGGAATTCAGCCGGTCCATGAGCGTGGCGAACGCGGTCTCTTCGCTCGACCGGCAAAGCGCCATCACGCCCACCAAACGCACCTTTTCGTTGGAGTTTTTAACCAGCCACTGGACCAAATCCAGATCCTTCCAACCCTCGCCGTCGACGAGCACGGTCCCGGCCAGTTCGGGGAATGGCGAAGAAGACTGCTCGACCATGCGGCGCAGTACGCGTCTTCCGGCGGCATTGCCGAAGCGCATCAGCGCGCTGGCTCCGCGCAATTGGAAACCCGGTGAGGGATTTTCCAGATAGGTTGCCGCCAAGTCCGCGTCAATCGGTTCGCCCAGCTTGGTAAGCGCCAGGGCGGCGTAGGCCCGCACGCCTTCGTTCGAATCCTGTTGCGCTGCGTCGATCAGATCCGGAATGGCTTCCGGCTGTCCGATGTTCCTGAGAGCGTATGCGGCGCTACGCCGGACGTCGTAATCGCTGTCCTTAACGAGGCGCAGGAGGATGGGCAGGGCGGCGGAAAATCCGGACAGGCCGAGCGCGTCGGCCATCTCCTGGCGCTGCTTCCACTCGAACCGGCCGATGGCGTTAAACAGGCCCTCGGCGCCGCGAGCATCGCCGAATTGGAGCAGGGCAATGCAGGCCGCGGTGCGGGTATAGGCGTCCGTATCTGCGCTGAAAGCCGCCAGGCGCTTCTGCGCCGCGGGCGTGTTCAGGTTGGCTAGAATCGCTACCAGCTCGCGGCGAGCGTCATTGAACTCGAGGGGCGCAAGGTCCAGCAGCGAGAGGCTCGATTGGCGCAGCCGCTCGCCGAGAATGCTGACCCCGGTTTTCGGCTCGGCCCCGGCGGCGGCTAGGGACCGGCGAGGCTGGCTGGGATTGGCGAAAACCGCGGTTTCATTGTGATACCGTGTCACGGCTCACCTGCCCTTCCGCGCGGCGGATGGAGCGCAGCGCCTCTTCGGCGGCCAGGCGCACCACCTGCTCGGGATCCACGCTCCGCCTTTCACGAAGGATGCTCGCGGCCTCGGCAGCGCACCATTTTCCCAGGGTTTGGCAGACGGCCAAGCGTACGCCCCAGCTTGTATCGCCCATTTGATCGATCAGCCGATTCACCAGCTCCGGCGTCCTGGCGTAGTTTCCGAGCAAGAGGACAACGCGCTCGCGCACGGAAAAATCGGGGTGCCACAGGCCATAGCGGCCCTGCAACTCGTCCAGCGCCTTCTCGGGATTGATTTTGTACAGGGTGGTAAGTCCGTCGCGCACTACTTCAGGCGACTCCGTGCCCTTGGTGATGAGCCAGCGCACTTTGTCGTAGGATGCGCTGTCGCGGTAGTCGCCCAGAATGCGCAGCGCATAACGCCGCGCCTCGGGGGTGGTATGGAACAGCGCGATACGCGCGCTTTCGAGCTCGCCGTCATTCCTGGCCACGGTTTCCCAAGAGATTTGCGTCGCGGCTCCGCTCCCGGCCTCCTGGGAATACATGGTGTCGAGGACGGCGGAAAGACTGTCGCGCAATTCGAGCAGGCCGAATCGGTCATCCTTGTACGCAATGGCGCGCTGATAGCGGGTGTCGAAGGGGATTTCAGCCGTTGCTTGCGAGACCAGGATCGTGTTCTTTCTGAACGCGTGCGCGATTCCCAACTCGTAATAGGTTCGAACCGAGCTGCGCGTCAGGTCGCAGAGGACAAGGTCGGCTTCGTCGATGTATTCGAGCGCCTGGGGAGTGATGATGCTTGCCCAGTCCCGGCTTTCGGACCGTTTGCAGATGAGGCCATGATTTTCAAGCACCGGCTTGATGATTTTGAGAAACACGGCTTCGAGATCCGGAGTCGGGTCCATGGAAACGTAGGCCACCGGTTTCAGGTCGGGCTCGGCGGCTTGCGGTGCGGCGTCTTGCGGCGATTCGGGCATGAGTCGATTCCTCGAGAGGGAAGATCAGCGCTGGGGCAGGGAAGCGCAGGCTACGCGAAATCCACAAAAGGGCTGGCGCTCGTAGGCGAAAAAATTCTGACGCGCGATGACGCCTGCTTCTCCCGGAGCATGGTACCAGGAGCCTCCCCGAACCATCTTTTTGCCGGGCTCGTAGCCCGGAGTTGCGGTCCATTCATACACGTTGCCGCACATGTCCAGCGCTGCGCAGGGCGACGCACCCTGGGGATACATGCCGCAGGCGATGGTGCGATTGAGTCCGCTCGCCGAGGTGTTCGCGAACCCGGGTCGCCAAAGTTGTCCCCATGGATAAACAAAACCGTATCGATTGGCCCCGGCGGCGAGCTGCCACTCTGCCTCCTCAGGCAGTCTCACCTCAAATCCGAGCCGGGCGCTAATCCATCGGCACGCGGCAACAGCATCATACCACGACACATTCTCCGCGGGATGGTTGCGGATCTTTCTGCGTTGCACGCCGGGATTCAGACGCTGATTGTCAGTCACTTCAAGGCCTTTCCACCATCGCAAGTCCCTGAACCCGTCTGCAGCTTCGACGAAGGCAAGATATTGCGCATAGGTGATCGCGTATCGCGCAATATAGAAGGGCCGCACTGGAACGGGAACGTTTCCAATCATGACGCTCGCCGAATCGAGTGGAGCGTAGTTCGACGCCGGCTCCGCT
>JASHTU010000055.1 GCA_030040395.1 Acidobacteriaceae bacterium | reverse complement strand
TCCGGCTTTCCTTTTTCGCCGCAACTCGGCTATAACCCCACCGGGAATGGAGACACGCGCAATCCGGTGCGCCCCAATTGGAACCCGCAGTTCAGCGGCACTCTCTATCCACGCACGCCGAACCAATGGTTCAATCCGCAGGCCTTCCTGCCTCCCTCAACCGGAACCTATGGCGACGTCTCCCGCGACGCTCTCATCGGGCCCGGGGTCAAGGAACTGGATTTCTCCGCCGTCAAGAACTCGCCCATCTGGGAAAGTCTGGGACTGCAATTCCGCGCCGAGTTCTTTAACATCCTCAACCACTCAAACTTCCTCACCCCCAATGAGGTGGTCTATTCCTCGGCAACATCGGGCGTTTCCCCCACCGCCGGCCTCGTCACCGCCACCTCAACCACCTCGCGTCAAATTCAGTTCGGCGTGAAGCTCCAGTTCTAGAGCCCGCCCTCGCGCTGGGCAGCCGCCAAAGAACCTTGGAAACCCCGCGGCTAATCCATAGCAGGAGCAGGGGTTAGGCGCGCGGCCCGGCCGGAAGGCGGACCTTTATCCCGGACGGGCCTTCCATCAATGTGGAGTGATTTGGATCACTGCATAGAACTCGGACCTAATTTGTCGTATATTTAGCAAAGAGCAATCTGAGACCGAATTGGTCGCATATTGATTCTTGCCAATCCAATCGCTCGGAAGCTTAATTCAACTCATTCCAAATTAGGGACTTAGATCGTGAGAACGACACGGACTTGGCTCCGATTCACACTTCGATTCTGCTTCGCCTCACTCCTTCCCATCGCCGTTTCGGCTTGGGCGAGCGTTGCTGGGTCGATCTCCGGAGAAATCAAGGACCCGTCCAACCGTATTGTCGTCAACGCCGCGGTCACGGCTCGCGAGATCAACACGAGCCTATCCTATAGGGTCGTCACGGACGCGAGCGGCTACTTTACGTTTCCGGTTTTGCCGGTCGGACATTACGATCTCAAAATCACTGCTCCTGGATTTTCGAGCTACGAGCGCACCGGGATCGTTCTCGACGCCAATGCGGCGCTCACAATTGACGCCACTCTCACCATCACCGGGGATCGAGAGACCGTCAGCGTCACAGACAACTCCCTCCACGTGGAGACCACAAGCACCCAACTGGGCCAGGTGATCACGGGAAGCGAAATGCTCGCGGCGCCACTGAATGGCCGGAGCTACACGGACCTGCTCTCACTTCAACCGGGCGTCTCACCCGCTTCCGCCATCACATCGAGCACAATTCAGGATGTGGGTGCTACGATTCTCAATCCCTCGGGAACGCTGAACCCCGGCAATCTGTCTGTGAATGGCCAACGTGAGACTGCAAACTACTTCAGCGTAAACGGAAGTGACGCCGAAGAGGACGTCAACGCCGGCACGGCGATCATTCCGAACCTCGACGCGATTGCAGAGTTCCGCATCGTCACCGGCGACTTCGACGCCGAATATGGGGAATACAGCGGCGGCCAGATCAGTGTCGTGACCAAGTCTGGCGGCAACGACTTTCATAGCAGCCTATTTGAATTTTTGCGCAACACGGACCTCGACGCGCGCAACTACTTTTCGCCGACACGCGGCGTTTTCCAGCAGAACCAGTTTGGTGGAACGACCGGCGGCCCAGTTCGCCGCGACAAGGTTTTCTATTTTGCCGACTACCAGGGCACAAGGCAGAACGAAGGCGTCGACACGGGAAACATCAGCGTTCCGTCGGTTGCCGATCGCATGGGCAATCTCGGAGATCTGGCTGCGGGTCTGACCGGCGCAGTGAGCGGCCCGTATCTCGCCGGGCTTCAGGCGCAGAGGCTCGGCTATACCGTGACTGCAGGCGAGCCTTACTACAAAGCGGGTTGCACGCAGCCTTCCCAGTGCGTCTTTCCCAATGCCGTCGTTCCCCAGGCGGCGTGGTCGGTTCCCGCGCAGAGGATGCTCCAGTACATTCCCGCGCCCAACACCGCGAGCGGCGTGTTTGCCACCTCCGCCTACGATCAGACAGTGCGCGATGACAAAGGCGGCGCACGCATCGACGCGACTTCGCAGCTCGGGCTTGCCTCGGCCTACTACTTCATCGACGATTTCAATCTGGTTAATCCGTATCCTGTGGCGCAGAGCGGCGCCAGCGTTCCGGGCTTCGCGGCGCTGACCACCGGCCGCGCGCAACTACTGGCGCTTGCCGACACGAAGACGCTGAGCCCGACGATGGTGAACGAGGCGCACGTGAGCTTTATGCGCGACAACACCAACCTTGGCCAGCCCATCGGCGGCCGTAACGTAAGCCTCGTCTCGCAGGGGTTCGCCAATCCCGACGGAATGCCCAGCATTGTCGCCCTCGATCCCAAGGGCCAGAGCGTCGAAAATCTCAACTTCAACGCCTATTCCACCGGCGCGGCGGCCAATCAGCTCGTCCAGGTGAACAACACCTACCAGGTTTCTGACAGCTTCTCGCAGGTTCGCGGCAATCACACCTTCAAATATGGCGCCGAGTTCCACGCCGACCAGATCAACGCCGCGCCCATTGCGCAGTTCAACGGCAACTTCGTGTTCTCTGGCGCCGAAACCGGCGTTGACTTCGCCGACTTCCTCATCGGCGTTCCCAGCCAGTTCAACCAGAGCCAGCTCAATCCGTTCTATGCGCGCAATAAATATGTGGGCCTGTTCGCGCAAGACAGCTTTCGCATTCGCCCCAGCCTGACTTTGAACTACGGCGTTCGCTGGGATCGCATCGCGCCCTGGTCCGAGAAATACAACCAGGTTTCAACGTTTGTTGCGGGCGCGAAATCGCAGGTTTTCCCTTCCGCGCCTGCCGGCATCCTCTATCCCGGCGATCCAGGAATTCCCAACACGCTTGCGCCGATCGATCGCTTCGACATTTCGCCGCGCATCGGCGTCGCATGGTCGCCGCACTCCGCCGAATCCGGTCCGCTCGGCAAACTCATCGGCGCATCTGGCGCGACCAGCGTCCGCGCCAGCTTCGGCAATTTCTACACTGCCATTGACGCCGCGGCCATCAGTGTTCTCGCCGCCAACGCGCCCTACGGCGCCACCTACACCAGTCCGGCGCCGCCGCTCTTTGCCACGCCTTTCATCACCGCGGCCGACGGCGCGAACAACAGCCAGCCCTTCCCCTACACGTTTGCGCCGCTCAACAGCTCGCGCAGCCATCCTGACGCCAATGTCGACTGGGGCAGCTACGAGCCGATCAGCGGCATTCCCGGCTACGATATCCACAACCGCACGCCCTACACCGAAGAGTGGATGCTTTCGATCGAGCGGCAGGCCGGCCCGAATACCGTCTTCGACGCCACCTACGTCGGTGCGTCCACCCATCGTCAGCGGGCGCTCATCGAAGCCAATCCCGGCAACCCCGCGCTCTGTCTCAGCCTCAGCCAGTCCAGCCAAGTCAAGCCCGGCTCGCTCACCTGCGACGCCGGCGGTGAAAACACCGTATACTATCCGATCGCAGGGGGCCAGGTAAACGGTACCCGCGGTCCGCTCGGCTCCAACTTCGGCTCCGACGCGCTCCAGTCCAACATCGGCCACGCCGATTACAACGCGCTCGAGCTGAGTGCGCGTCACTTCACCGGGCGCCTGGAGTTTTCCGCCTCCTACACCTTTTCGAAATCGCTCGACCAGTCGTCGAATATCGGCGACGAGGTGAATCCATTCAACCCGTCGCTCAGCTACGCGTTGTCCTCGTTCGACCTCAAGCAGGATTTCGTCTCCAACTTCGACTATCAGCTTCCTGTTGATCAGCTGCTGCATAGCAACCGCGCCACGCACGGATGGTCGCTCTCTGGCATCACGCGCTTCGCCAGCGGATTCCCCGTCACCATGATCAACAACGGCGACAACTCGCTGATCGGGACCAATCCCAACGGCGTGAACAACAGCAGCATCGACGAGCCCGACTACTCCGGCGCCCCGCTTCACCTCAATCGCAATCCGCGCACGCGGGGCAATAATGATTTCGATACTTCCGCTTTCAGCATGAACGCGCTCGGCACGCCCGGAACTGCCAAGCGCCGCTTCTTCCACGGGCCCGGCGCCGACAACTACGACATGGCCCTCGCCAAAGCCCTCAACTTCACCGAATCGAAATCCCTGCAGATTCGGGTCGAGGCCTTTAACGCCTTTAACCATGCGCAATTCAACGGACCCTCCGCGGTTGATGGAAACATCGGCAGCTCGACGTTTGGCAACGTCATCAACGCTGCGCCGCCGCGCGTGCTTCAAGCTGCATTAAAGTTGTCTTTCTAGTACTACTGTGTTATAAACTAGATTACCCTCTGCGGATATATCTGCGTTCGTAGGGCAAGATGGTTGTAGGTTGTGGTCATGAGCGCCACTTGCACGACCTCGGTCGCCCGCCAGCAGCGTCTGACTGCATATCTGGACACGCTGGCGGAGGCCGCCGGGCACGCCGATCGCGCGGTTCCTCTCACCTTATACT
>JASHTU010000560.1 GCA_030040395.1 Acidobacteriaceae bacterium | reverse complement strand
ACCCCAGCGGCCATCAGGACGGCAGCCGCAACCACGATTCCGAGCGCGAGAACAAACATAATTGATCCTGCATACACGCCCTCTAAAAGCGCGTGAGTTGGGTTGGGCTGAACTCCCCCAGTTTGAGGTTTGCCTTGGCGTTGCCCCCTTCGATGATCAGCAGCGTCGATCCCGGTTGGCCGCGCATCTTCGCTTCCACTTGGCTGGCCGACCACACGCCCTGGTTATGGCGCAGGTCGAAAAAAGTAAATTCCTTCACCACGCGGCTTCCCTTCAGCGTCTTTTCGGCATACACCGGGAAGCCGATGGTGTGGTCGAACCAGGTCTTTACCCGGGCGTAATGGGTCCGGTCTTCCGGACTTGGCTCGCTCACCACCATATCGCACTCGCGCGCGCCAAACTTCGCCTCGCCTTCGGCCGTCTGCACCGGCCAAAAATATTCCTGCTCCAAAAAATCCTCGTAGCTGAAGCCGCTGCCCAGCGGCCCGTCGCTCCATCGGTCGAACGGCAGCGCGGTGGCCGCGCGATCCCCGGGACGCGCAATTTCGATCGAGGTCCGGCCATCGTAGTGCGTTTCCATGAGCAGATGAACGCGGGCCTTGGCGGGCGAAGTCACCTCTACTAGGATGCGCAACATTCCCGGAAATCCGCGCGCCTCAATTGAAAGCCCATCGCTGGTCCGCGCGCCGCTTGCGTCCACCCGCACCAGCCGCCCGCTCACCCGATAATCCGCGCTTTCGATCCGTTGCCGCTCGGCGGCCGGCAACCCCTTTGCATTCGCCGCCCGCACACCGGTCGCGGTCGCCAACAACACCGCCAACAGCGCGCAAAGCCAACCCCCACCTCCCATCACGACTCAATTCTCCCGTCGCGGATGCGAATGTGGCGGGGCGCGGCGGCGGCAATCTCATGTTCGTGCGTCACCACGATGAGCGCCATGCCCCGCGTCTGCTGGATGCCGATCAGAATCTCCATGATCCGTGCGGAATTCACGCTGTCCAGGTTGCCTGTGGGTTCGTCGGCCAGCAGGATGGCGGGATCGTTCGCCAGCGCGCGGGCAATGGCCACGCGTTGCCGTTCGCCGGCGGAGAGCTCGTTGGGATAGTGGCGAAGCCGGTCGCCCAGCCCCATCTCCATCAGCAGTTCCCGCGCCCGCTCCCCGCGATGGTTGGCGCCCAGGGGCCGCGCTAACATCCCCACCTGCACGTTTTCGATGGCGCGCAGCGTGGGCAGCAAATAAAAGGCCTGAAAAACAAAGCCTACCTTGCACGACCTGTATACATCGAAATTGATCGCCGACCCCAGCCGGGCATTTTCAAACAGCACTTCGCCCAGGCTCGGCGTATCGAGCCCTCCGAGCAGTTGCAGCAAGGTGGATTTCCCGCTGCCGCTGGGACCGCTGATGGCCACGTACTCGCCGGCGCCAATGGCCAGATCCACGCCCCGCAGCGCCTCGATGCGCCCTCCGTCATAACTCTTGTGCAGCCCTCGCGCCTCCAAAAGCACACTGCTCATCGCGCAGCGCCTCCTTGGGTGGAGGTGGCGCGCCGCATGGCCACGGCGAACCGCCCTCGATTCGCGGGGTTGGCGCGGCCCAGATGACTCAAGCCGCAGCTACGGCAAAAGTCGCGCTCGCCCCGGAACACGCGCATCGCGGTCGCGGTTTCAAATGTCCTCATCGGCGTCCCGAGGCGGTTGCGCTCAAGGTCCTTCGAGGCAGCCCTCGTGTAGGAAAGTCGAAAACTCATAATGTCGGGGATCGCCCTCGCAGCTTCAAATAGAATAGGAGGCCCCGTGAGGGCAGTGTATCGGGACACTCAAGGGCTGTCCATCCCCAAGCGCAAATCGGCGCATCTTCGCTCCCGCGGCGGCGCTATCGGCGTCATCGCCCCGGGGGCATACACCGGAACCCGCCGCAAGGAGACGGCGCGCCCGGATGTCCTCTCATTCCGTCGTGTTCGCCGCGCCACTGACGCCCACGGAAAGGCCCCTTTCGCCTCGCAAAAACAGCCCTCAAGCCAAATCTGCTCAATGGCCGCCTAACTGAACCATTGAGCAGAATATGCATCAAAATCGGAATGGTCGCATTGGCCTTATACCTGCGAACGTGAACGTGGACGCGAGACGCCGCCGCCACTTCCTTTCCGCGCCTGGTAGCAATCCCGGCAGTAAACTGGCCGGTCCCCACGCGGCTCAAAAGGCACGGTCGTTGGCTGACCGCAGCCCGAGCAGATTACAGGTGTCCCCTGCATCGGAGCCGAACGGTAGCCGGATCCCCCCTGATCAGCCTTCTTTGCCATCCGGCAAGGCTTGCACCGCTTCGGGGTCGAATAACCGCGTTCCTGAAAGAACGCCTGATCGGCAGCGCTGAAGGTAAACTCCTGCCCACAATCGCTGCATGTTAATTGCATATCTCCGGCCATGAAACTCCTTTTGGAGATTGTACAGCCCATTTGGATTATTAGTGCAAGGATTATTTCTGAGTTAAAAGGCCTCAGTCTTTCCTTAAGCTTGACGGTAACTCGCCTGAAAAGCTCCAAAAGTGGCCTGGAAGTCGCCCTCGATCAAGTGCGAAGCCGCCAACTGTGGAAAAATCCCGGCGCCGGCGCCGGGCGAGCGATCTATCCTCGCTGGGACGGAGATCCCAATTGTGCGACTTGCGAAATCACCCGATCTACCCGTCACGATCCGAGAAATCATCCGAGTTCTTACGTCCAAGCTAGCTTCCGCGCGCAATTTCTTGCCGCTATCTGCAGCTTCCCGCACCTTTCCGCGCAATATCGCTGGCCTAAGTGCGCCTGCCAAATGTCTTGCGGGGTAAGTTACAAAGAATTACCCCCGTCGTCAAGCTCCGCTAAGCAAAAACGACCAATGGGACGCATGGGCGCGCAGCATGGCGAAGCCGGTAAAGCCGTAAGTCCTCGCCACACCGGCCACACCGCCTCCCCTCGGCGAAATCTCAAAAATTCCCTCGCATGGCGCCAGTATTTGTCAGGCATTCATACATCGCGTCCATCATGATTCAAGCA
>JASHTU010000559.1 GCA_030040395.1 Acidobacteriaceae bacterium | reverse complement strand
AGAAGGAGAAGTGCTATAGTTCCGCTAACCCTGCTAACTCCGCTAGCCCCGCTGACGCCTCTAGCTTGCTAACTATGTTCCGTAAAGTTCTCGTCGCCAATCGTGGTGAAATCGCGCTGAGGGTTCTCAATGCCTGCCGAGAGATGGGCATTCGCACGGTCGCCGTCTACAGCGAAGCGGACCGCAATTCGCTGCATGTCCGGTTTGCGGACGAAGCTATTTGCATCGGGCCGCCGCGGCTGGCCGACAGTTATCTCAATGTGCCGGCCGTGATCTCCGCGGCTGAAATTGCCGATGTGGACGCCATTCATCCCGGCTACGGGCTGTTGAGCGAAAACGCCAACTTTGCCGAAGTGTGCCGCGCTTCGAATATCAAGTTCATCGGCCCGCCGCCGGAGGTGACGCGCCTGATGGGCGAGAAAGAGAAGGCGCGGCAGGTCATGAAGCGCGCCAAGGTTCCCATTCTGCCGGGCTCGGAGGGGGTAATCCCCACGATTGAAGACGCTGAAGTCACGGCCGCGAGGGTGGGCTACCCGGTGATTCTCAAGGCCAAGGCGGGAGGCGGCGGGCGCGGCATGCGGATTGTGCGCGAGCCGGAAGAGCTGCCCAACCATTTCCACGCCGCGCACGCGGAGGCGGCCAACGCGTTCGGCAACGGCGAACTCTACATGGAGAAGTTCATCGAGCAGCCGCGTCACATCGAGTTCCAGGTTCTGGCCGACGAACACGGCAACGTGGCCACGCTGTTCGAGCGCGAGTGCTCGATTCAGCGCCGCCATCAAAAGCTCATCGAAGAAGCGCCCTCGCTGCAGGTGACGCACAAGCTGCGCGAGGAAATGAGTCACACCCTGTGCCGCTGCATGGCGGAGATCGGTTACCAGAACGCCGGCACGGTCGAGTTCCTAATGGACGCCGACCATCACCTTTACTTTATCGAGATGAACACCCGCATCCAGGTGGAGCACCCGGTGACCGAAGCGATCACCGGCGTCGATCTGGCCAAGGCGCAATTGCGCATTGCCGACGGCGAGCGTCTGGAGGCGATTTTGCCGCGCAAGCTCGAAATCCGCGGCCACGCCATCGAGTGCCGGATCAACGCCGAGCACCCGCGGAAGTTCACTCCCTCAGCGGGCCAGATCACCGCCTTTCATGTGCCAGGCGGCAACGGGGTCCGCGTGGATACCGCGCAATACGCCGAGGGCGTCGTCCCGCCTTATTACGATTCGCTGATCGCCAAACTCATCGTCCACGGAGTGGACCGCGCCGAAGCCATCGCCAAGATGGAGTGCGCGCTCAATCAGTTCATTGTGCAGGGGGTTGAAACCTCGATTCCGCTGCACCAGGCGATTTTTCAGGACGAAGAATTCCGCGCCGGGGAATTCGACACGGGGTTCATGGAGCGGTTTTTGGCCAAGCGCGCGGAGGAATAGGCGGCAGAGAGCGCGAGAGCGAGGTCCCCAAAATAGCCGTCGTTCCGGGACGCGATCCCGTTTGCGACGAAAACCAGGCTTCGCTTCTCGCCAAGCTCCCGCGTCATGTAGCATGTCCCTTGACGTTCCGCGGAGCGCTCCCTTGATCCCAATTCAGCGAAAGCTTGCCGGCCTTGTGCTGCTTCCTGTCATCGCCGGAGCCGTTTCCGCCGCGCAGTCGGCGAGTTGGCCTGCGTACAACGGCGGCGTGAACGGCGACCATTACTCGCCGCTCGATCAAATCAACCGATCCAACGTGGATCGGCTCAAAATTGCCTGGAGTTTCGACACCGGCGAGAAGGGTGACATCCAGACCAACCCGCTGATCGTGGGGCACACCCTCTACGCCTACACGCCTACGCAGAAGGTGATTGCGCTGGACGCGGCGACGGGCGAGTTGAAGTGGAAGTTCGACTCCGGCATCGTGGGCCGACAGCCTGATCGCGGCTTGGCGTACTGGACGGACGGGCGCGAGGGCCGGCTATTTGCCGGCGTCATGAACTTTCTCTATTGTCTCGACCCGGAGAGCGGGAAACCTATAGCCAGCTTTGGCGAAGACGGCCGTATCGATTTGCGCAAGGGGCTGCGCGAGCCCTACGAGGAGCAATCGATCGCGCTTACTTCGCCGGGAGTGGTTTATAAGGACCTGATTATCGTGGGCGGGCGCGATCCGGAGACGCATCCCGCGCCGCCGGGCGACATCCGAGCTTACGACGTGCGCACCGGCGCGCTGCGCTGGACATTCCATACTATCCCCCGGCCGGGCGAGCCGGGCTACGACACCTGGCCCGCGGGTGCGTGGAAGGACGCGGGAGCAGCGAACAACTGGGCGGGCATGAGTCTGGATGCGCAGCGAGGGATTTTGTACGCGCCCACGGGTTCGGCGGTGGCGGATTTCTATGGGGGCGACCGTGCGGGCAACGATCTTTACGCTAACTGCGAATTGGCTCTGGATGCGGCGACCGGCAAACTGCTCTGGTATTTTCAGGGCGTACACCACGACCTCTGGGACCGGGATTTTCCTTCGCCGCCGGCGCTCTTTACTCTTCATCGGAACGGGCAGTCGATTGAAGCGCTGGCGTAGACAACCAAGCAGGCGTATCTCTATCTCTTCAACCGGGTGACGGGCGAGCCGCTCTACCCGATCCACGAGCATCCGTATCCAGCCAGCAAGGTTCCGGGCGAAGTGACGTCGCCCACGCAGCCGGCGCCGGACTGGCCATTGCCGTTTGCCCCGCAGCGGCTCACCGCGGATATGCTGACAACGCGCACGCCGGAGGCTCACGCATGGGCATTGAAGGAGTTTGAAACCTTTGTCAGCGAGGGGCAGTTTTTCCCCTTCGCCGTAAACAAGCAGAC
>JASHTU010000558.1 GCA_030040395.1 Acidobacteriaceae bacterium | reverse complement strand
GCCTGACGGGTATACGAATGTCGCTTACACTGGGTCGATCAGCGCTTCGGGCGGGAGCGGCAATTATTCATGGACGGTGACCGGGCTCTCCGACGGGTTAAGCTCATCGCCCAGCGGCGGCACGCTCAATATTGGCGGAACGCCCACCTCGGCCGCCGGGGTCACGTTCACCGCCAAGGTCACCGATACATCCACGGGGAGCTCCGTCGCACAAAGCTACACCATCACCATCAATACGCCAACCCCGGTCGGCCTGCCTGCGGCCAATCCGACTTCGCTGCCCTCGGCAACCATTAACCAGAGCTACAGCGGCTCGATTACTGCCACGGGCGGCGTTTCGCCCTACACCTGGTCCGTGAATGGCGTTTCAGTTCCGAGCAACGGGACGCAGGTCACCATCTCCGATGGCATTTATGTTTCCAACACCGGCGGCAGCACCCTCACCGTCGGCGGTACGCCCACCTCTACCGGCACGGTTACTCTGACCAATGTAAAGGTGGTCGACGCCGCCAATTCCAACGCCACGGCGACTTACACCATCGTTGTCAATAACACCTACAGCATCAGCGGCCAGTTCCTGTCCAACAACTTCAGCTTCTGCGGCGGCACCACTCCTCCGAACCTGCCCACCGTCACCGTGACGCTGCAGGATTCAAGTGGGAACACCGTTCAGACCACGAGCTCCGACAGCAGTGGAAACTACAGCTTCACCAACGTTGCCAATGGCACGTACAGCATCCATGTTTCTATTACCGGCTCCGGGGCGGAGGTGTTGTTCTTCCCCGCTGTTCCGGGTGCGTTCGCGGCGGTGGTAAACAATGCCAACCTAACCGGTAAGAACGTCTACGTATCGCTGGGCTACACGGTCACCGGCTCCGTGACTTACTCCGGAACCACCACTGCAGGCCAGGTCTATGTCGATCTGGTCAGTAACTGCGGCAGCTCCGGCGGCTATGGAACCAGCATGGCCTATCCGTTTACTTCGGGTGGCCAGTTCGTCATCCACGGCGTGCCTCCAGGCAACTACACGCTCGTGGCGGCGATCGACCCGTCGGCTCCGACGGATTTGAACGAAGGCGGTCCGAACATCGCGGACCCCACCGGCGGCAATGGAGCGGTCGTCGTCACCGGCAATATGAGCACGGGTGTCGTCGTAAACGACCCGACCGGGATAACCACTAACAGTTCGCTTCACTTCAAAGAGGTGGCTCCAGAGAATTCAGCGGTGGTGATCAGCTACGGCGGGGTGGGCACCAATGATGCTGAGATCTTCACCTCCTACACCGTCCAGTGGTCCACTACCACCACGGGCTTCAGCAGTTCCAACCAGGCCACCTTCAAGGCCATTGGCACCAGCACCAACGTCTGGATCGTCGATGCTGCCGATAAGAGCTTCACCGGCTCCCTCAACAACGGCACTGCTTACTACTTCCGCGCGATGGGCACGAATTCCGCCGGGAACAGTCCCTGGGTCTACTGGGGTGGTCCTGGAGTTTCCTGCAGCTCTTCCAGCGGAACCCCCGCCTGCGCCATCACCGTAACCATCGGCACGCCCAGTGAGCCCAACACGGTTTCGGGCACGATCTACATCCCGTCCAACGTCACTATCAATTCCGGCGCCGTCCTCTATGCGGGACTCTACGATGAAAACACAAGCACTGCCTATGCCGAAGCGATCACGACCCCGACGAACGCGGCCGGCGGCAATGCATTCACGGTGAATGTGCCCAACGGCTCCGATTACATCCTCTTCGGCATTCTCGACCAGAACAACGACGGCATGATTGACACCGGCGACGATTCCAACGTGACCAATGGCAATAACAGCGCTCTCCTCGTTGTAAGCGGCAACCTCACCGGCCAAAACGTCACACTGCCCTCAACCAACGCCATCTCCGTAGTGCAGACTGACTACTCCAGCACTACGACTTCGGGAGGCACCTCGACCAGCTACAGCCTCAACTTCAACGTAGAGTCGGGCACCAAGCGTCCAGTCGCTGTCCAACTTACCAGTGGGCCGAATGTCTTCACCACCGATATGGGCGCCTGCCAGACCTGCGGCAGGTATTTCGAGTTCCAGGACGGCTTCAACCTCGATCTCGGTCAGCCCGCTGTCGGACAGTCCTTCACTTTCAACATTACTTACAGTGACGGGACGGCCGACACCGGCGTGACCGCCGCAGTGACCGGCTGGAACGGCGGAACAACGCTGGTCGGCAACAGCAACCTCGTCACCAACATGTTGCCCAGCGGGGCTACCGGGCCGAGCGCCGGCACGCGCACGGAGCCAACGTTCACGTGGACCGATCCGTCCGTAGACAATAGCACCGATGTCTTCGGGTTTGGTCTGATCAACTTGAGCGCCACCAGCGGCAGTGAGATCTGGCAGATTCCAGGCAGCAACTCCGACTTGAACGGGTTCCCGAGCACCATCCAGTCGATTACCTGGGGTGTCGATCCGACAGACAGCAGCAACGTACCTACGGTCAGCAGCCTCACCACAGGAGACACGTACCTATGGTGGATCGAGGCGCAAGACAGCAACGGCAACCAGGCGTGGAATTGGATGTACTACTTACCGTAACTGTTCGCGTCTTGTAAGCTCCGCAGGGCAGCCCGCCTGAAAAGCCGGCTGCCCAAGGGGCGTGCGTGGGCGCTTACTCCCGGAATTACACCGTCCCTCTTGCCCGCCGCACCATCTCCACCAGCGCCTTCCGCGCCTCCTGCGGGGTCCGCGCCTCGCCCGGGTAATTGATACGAATCCCCTTCATCCCCTTCCCCGTCTTCAGCCGAAGATGGAACCCGAGCCGATCCACCGCGGTCATCACCGCATCCGTTGCTTCGATCCCCGCGTGGGTGCGCGCCAGCAGGATCATGGCGTCCACGTGGTCCGCGTTCATGTGCGCGATGATTTCATCGGCTGACGGAGCCAGCGGGTCGGGCATTGCCGCATCGTACTCCCGCGCCTCCATCCAGCCCATCACGCCAAAGCCGCCCACGTAGTAGACCTCGAGCACCTCAAGCCGAAAGAAGCTGAAATCAGCAAAATCAACCCAGTATTTGCTGTTGGGATGCTTCGTGAGGTAAATCTGGCGGGCTTCGGCGCCATCGCTTTCCGTGACCGGCCTGGCTTCGCCCATTAAAGTAGCCCGCGCGGCTCCGAGTGGATCTTCGTCCGCCACTCTCTGCGTCACAAAAAGGCTGGCGCGCGGATCGGCGTTCAGGTTATGCGTGTGCATCGCCATGCTGCTGATCAAGAAGACGGGCCGACCCTCAGCATCCACCGCATAGGGCATCAGCGAGCCGAAAGGAAACCCCTCCCGTTTGCGCGAAAGCGTCGCCAAGGTCCCGGTCGCAGCCTGTGAAATCAGCGTGCGGACGCGCTCGGCATAGCTCGGCTCAAGCAGTTGCGGTGGGGGCGGCCCAGTGCGAGCGTGTTGGCGGGGAGCGGTACTCGGGTTGGTTGTCATCGCACCTCTTCTTTGGGGCAAGCTTCTTTCCATCGTATTGCCGGCATGCCATTTACTTTTCAGTTACCCCGCCCCCCTACCCCCCACCTCTTTGGGGGTTAAGTGGTTTGTTTGCAATTACTTATACTATTTAGTACTGGGTCTAAATTCTTGATAATAAAGGAGTTAAATCTTAAAATCTTCAATAATAAGGACTTACGGCCCGTTTTTGGGCGTTTTGCCCCGTTTTCGATGCAGACCCAGGCTGACCCTGGCTGCGAAGGCAACTTAAAGCAGGGGCAAAGAGCAGGCGGCCCGGGCATGGCGACTGTAACCCGAGCTAGTACCGTGACCGCGTAGATTCGTGCTTTCCCAGGTCCCAAAATCGGGTTCTCCACCCCAGCGAGCCACCCGCAGGCGGGTTCCCGCCGCTCGCCGGGGACCCCGGGGGGATTTCCACCCCAGCGAGCAAAAACCGCTCGCCGGGGACCCCGGGGCGCCCAAGTTCTTTGGGAGGAGTTACAAAGTCACCGAGGCACGGTGTTAGCCGTCACTCCCGAGCCGCTCCGTCTCCGAAGAGGGAATCGCCGCGTTTTGCCACCTGAAACCATTCTAGCAATTTGGCGGAATTAACCGGCAAGGTTGGGGAGAAGAATAATCTGTTTGGAATGAGGGGGATGGGCTTGGGTGTGGGCGGCGGAGGAGTTGACAAGCCGGTTGGCGGGCGTTGGTCACTTGATGTTTTCGATTTGAGATCGCCTGGCATTTGCACCGACATCTGGTCAGATTCCTGTGCTTCGAATCGAGGAATCTGCCTTATTGGCAACGACCACGTAGGGCCGCATCATGTCGTTATCCTCGTGTTCCGCGACGTGGCAGTGGAAGACGTACTTTCCTGTATAGCCCTCGAAGCGAATGAGAATGGTGAGCACTTCGTGGGGATTGACAACGGCGGTGTCTTTCCAGCCTGACTCGCCGGGCGCGGGCGGACGGGAAATTCCGACAAATTGCAGCCGGCCATTCAGGAAAGCGCCAAAATCGAAGCCGCGCCGTTCGAGAATCCGGAATTGTACAAGATGCACGTGCATCGGATGACTGTCATCGGTGATGTTGATGAACCGCCATTTCTCGAAAGACCCTAACTTGGGAAACTCGGTGACCGGGTCATGGTATCCCTTGCCATCGATGAGCATGGCCAGCGATCTTCCCTGAGCGTCAGTGCGGTCGGAGAGAACGAAGTCCCGGGTGACGACGGCTTCTTCAGGATGGACGGGCGGCAGAGGCAGGGAAGGGGGCAGGCTGAAGGTTTTTGCCGCGGGAGCGACCGGCAGGACGACGCGGAACTGCATGAGCTCCAATAACTGCGGATGGGTTTCGAAGAGCACGTCCCAGCCAGGATACGGGGCCGGCGCGTCGTTGGAGAGGGTCACGGTGCGGCCTTCGAGTCCCGAGAAATCCACGATCAGATCGGCGCGCTCCGCCGGCGCGAGGAGAAGCTTTTGCAGGGGCGAGGGGTCAGCAAGAAAGCCCCCGTCGCTTCCAATTTGATGAAAGGTTACGAGCCGGGGCACGTAGGTGGGTTGGCTGGCGAGATTCAGGTAGAGGCGGAAAAACCGCGTATTGGCGGCGTTGAGCAGCCGGAGCCGATAGCGGCGCGGCTCGACGTCGAGGTGAGGATAGACGGCGCCGTTGATGACCGGGAGTTCTCCGAAGAACTGCGGCCCCCAAACTCCGGGAGGGAGTTTCGAGCCATCGTCGAGGGTTGGAGAATAGACCAGTTGGCCGCGTTCGTCGAGGGTGCGATCCTGCAGGACGAGGGGAATCTCGTAATTTCCGGCGGGCAAGTTCATGCTCAGCTGCCGCTGGTCACGGAGGAAATAGAACCCCGAGAGCCCGGCATAGAGGTTGAGGCGCGTAATGCCGAGGGCGTGATCGTGGTACCAGAGTGTAGCCGCCTGCTGGCTGTTGGGGTAGCGGTACACGACCGAGCGGCCGGGCGGGAACCAGTTCTCGGGCAGGCCGTCGCTGTGCGAATCGGTGCGGGAACCGTGAAGATGGGGGACGGTCCTGACTTCCGGCGCCGGGGGTGAAGCGCCGTGAATGCGGGTGTCTACGGGAAAAAGGTGGCGCTCGGGAAGATGGTTCGACCACTCCACTTCAATAGGCTGGCCGCGGAGGGCTTCGAAGATGGGGCCGGGGTATTGGCCCTCATATCCCCAAACCCTGGCAGGAGGAAGCTGGGAATGCAATCGTTTTTCGAACTCGATCATGCGAACGCGGTAGAGGAGTGCGTCTCCGTGCTTGCCGCAGGGCTGGATGCGGTGCGGAATGGGCAGCGGGTCGATGAATCGAGGGAGCTGCCCCGACATTTGAAGAATGTTCTTTGGGGCGGGCTGCTGAAGCGCATTGGCCCATGCAGGGCCAGCGAGGAGCCGGGCCGAAGCTGAGGCCATGCACGACTTGAGGAACTCCCGTCTGGTTCTGGAGCGCATGGCGCCTTACACCGCGCTGAAAACGAAGATTTCTCACCCGGCCGGACAGCGATGGGCGTGGACAATCGGTTGGGCGAGAGCCTGTTGTGGTTTGCCGGTGAGCGAGGAGAGCGCCGCTCATCGGGAGATGAGGAAACTTAGCGTCATGGTTTCGATGAGGCGATGTGCGTTGGGGGTTGTATCGCCGTGGGGCTCTAGGGCAGGCGTGGCCGGCTGGATATTGCAATCGTTTTCGGATTCGGGACGTTTTTGCCGGGGAAGGTGAGCCTTGAGCGGGCGCTGGGGTGTTGCGGAGGACTGCAGATCAAGTTGCAGCCATGCGGCCGGCGCGGAGCTCCCCGGGTTCGCGGTTTTTGCGCGAGCGGAGAGCGGGAAGAGTGGCGCCAGGCGCTAGAACTTGTAAGAAATGCCTACCAGCGGAGTGGGGCGGCTGCGTAGACCGTTGTTGTTGAGCTGAATGAGGACGTTGCCGGAGAGAACGAGCTGGCCGACGGGGTTGAGCTTGAGGCCGGCGCTGAGGTTGTTGATGGTGTAGCTGGTGTTGGCGGGAACGCTGGTGGTCAACGGCACCGACTGGCCGGAGACGGTAATGGAAGTCTTGGTGGGTGCGACCTTGGGAGTGTTGATGAACTGGTTGCCGAGCAGATCGGCGGCCAAAGTGAGGTGATGGGCGGCTGCCCAGTCGGCTCCGACGTCGTATTGCACGCCTCCGGGCAGGTCGAGATTGCCCCCGGAGGTTTGCGTGGGGTTATTGAGCACGGTGGTGGTGTTCCACTGGTAGCCGACCTTGGCGTGGGGCGAGACCTTCCAGAGATAGGAATAGACGACGTAGGGGTTGAAGCCCCAGGCTCCGGAGCCGAGGTAATTGAGGTCGTCGCCGGTGGGGGTGCGGAGGTTGAAGGCGGCGGCGACGGTGGCGTGCTCGCCGGTCCAGGCGGAGGCTTTGACGTTGAAGTTGAGGTCGCCGAGGCCGCTGGCGGTTCCATCCGTGTGAGACTGCGGGTTGGAATAGGGGCAGGAAGAAGCCGGAAAGACGCAAGCGCCGGTGGAGTTCACGACGTAGGACTGGGAATTATAGGTGGTGGCGCCGAGGGAGACGTACTCGACGGGAATGATGGCGGAGATATCGACACGGTTACTTATGCCGAAGGTGGCGACGCTGATGAACTGGTCGATTTTGAATTTGAGGTTGGTGTTCTCAGTGGTGTAGGTGGTGGTGATGGGCGTGCTGGAGCCGGAGACGAAGGCGGGGGCGGCCCAGGCGAAAGGCAGGGCGTTGAGCGAAGAGCCGTCAATGTCGGTAAAGACGAACTGGCTGGCGGTGAAGCCGATGAAGAGCTTGTGGCGGCCGACGGTTTGAGCGCGGTCAGTGAGGATGGGACCGAGATTGTTGAAAGTTTCAGGGACGCCGCCGCGGAAGACGACGACGGTGCCGGCCGAGGCGCTGGCGATGGGCAACTGACTGACCTGGCTGGCGATGCCGATGTTGATGCTCGCCGCCACTTGTTGGGCGGTGAGCGCGCCGGAAGAGCCCGAAGAGGATACACCGAGAGCGGAGGCGTTGGTAAGGACGCCGGTGGCGAAGGGAAATTCGCAGACCAGTTTTTGGGAAGCTGAGGAGCCGGAGGAGCAATTGATTTGTCCCATTGCGGCGACAGAGGAGACGGAGGCGAGCAGCAGCAGCGAGAGAATGGTTCGTTTCATCGGTCAACCTCGAAAGTTTTGCTCGGTAAGCTTCGCTCGATACGTCTCGCGCGAGAAGTTTCCGGCTCTTTAGGGGCGCGCGGAGATCCCACGCGCCCGTTCCAATCGCTTACAGCGTGACGTTTAACTGGATGACTGCCTCATAGGTGTTGCCGTCACTCCCGGTTCCCGTGACGAGAACATAGTAGGCGCCGGGAGGAGTTTGGCCGCCGTTGGTGACGGTGGTGGATCCGTGGAAGGAGCCTCCGCAGCCGGAGATTTGCCAGCCGGTAAGGCAGATGGCGACCACCGCCAGCAGCCGGAGGAAGATGGTGCGGGTGGATTTACGGCCGCCCAGCAGGCCGAATAGTCCGAAGACGGGAATGCCGAGCAGTCCGGCGAAGAACAGCGTGGAGCGCCCATCGAGAGACGAAGTGGTTCCGGAACCGGTGGCAATGGTCGCCGTGACCGAAGCAGTTTGCGGCGACGCGGAAGACGGCACTGAGGTCGGAGTAAAGCTGCAGTTGATGAACAGGGTTTGCGGGCTGACGCTGCCGGAGAGCTCAGGACCCATGACCAGGCTGCAACTGCCGGTGTTGCTGGAGGTGCTGTTGGTGAGGGTGAGGCTGACGTTGGCGGGCAACTCGAATTTGAGGGCAGCGGTGTTATTGGTGGTGGCTCCAGAGACCAGGGTGAGCGGCGCCGAGAGGGCGCGGACCGTAACCGGGAAGGTGGCGGTGCGGACGATGCTGGTGGTGGGATCGGTGGCCGTCATCGTCATGGCGTAGGTTCCCGGGGTGGCCTTGGTGGCGTCGACGCAGACGCCGATGGACTGCTGGACCCCGCTCGCGGCAATGGGTAATGTGGCGGTTGCCTGGCAAGAAGTGGCAGAGGTCGAGGCGAACCCGCAGGTGGGGGCGCCGGAGCCGGAGCCTGCGCAGGTGAGCGCGGGCGAGCCGGTGAAGCCGGCGGTTGAGACGGACGTAACCGACAGGGCCGCGGGAGCAAACGGATCGTTGGCGGTGGTGAAGCCCTGTGTGACGAGGACGCCGATCGCGTTGGCGGGTACGGGCGAAACGCTGATGGCGTAATCCTCAATGAGCTGGTTGAAGGGCCCATTGCTGGTCTGGTAATTGGGGTCACCGGTATAGGTGGCGACCACGCCGTTCGGTCCGTCGGTGAAACCTGCCGCGGCGGTGGTTGAGGTGGCGCAGGTGGCTACTCCGGAGGTAAGAGCCGCCCCGGTGCAGATGGCGATGCCATTCACGCTGAAGCTGACGGTTCCCACTGAGAGCGGTACGACGACGGTGGAACCGGGAGGCGGTACGACGCTCACAGTGGCGGTGAAGATGACCGAATCCTTGAAGTTGGCGCTGTTGCCGGTCGCCAGGAAGGCGGGCGAGAGGTTGCTGGTCAACACTGTCTGGCTTTGGCCTTGAGCCACCTGCTGAACAGTGGAACCACTGCCGACAGTGAGGTTGACGTCTCCGCCGTAGGACGCGGTGACGGTGTGTGCCCCGGCAATCAGCGACTGATCGGTGCAGGCCGCGGTCCAGTTATTTGTGCCCGCAGTCAGAGTGGGATGAACCCCGGTGCAGACGGTGATGGACGCGCCATTGTCCGTGAAGCTGACGGTTCCGCTGGGATTTGGAGCTCCGGTGGGCACGGGAATAGTGGCCGTGAACATCACCGACTGGTTCACGATGGAGGCGCCGCCTGTAGACGAGGCTACGGTGATGCTGCTGGTGGCGGTGTTGATGGTCTGGATGAAGGTGGCGGTGTTGCCGTTGAAGTTGGCGTCGCTGGCGTAGGTGGCGGTGATGGTGTGGGCGCCTACGGTCAGGGCCGTAGTGGTGCAAGTGGCCTCGCTGTTCCCGCCGACCACGGTGAGGCCCACCGCGGAGCAGCCGGCGATGGGCTGGGTGGTGACGCTGTCAACAAAGCCTACCTTGCCGGAAAGCGCTACAGCGCCGGAGGGATTGGGGGTAACGGCGGCGGTGAAGGTGACCGAATTATTGACGACGGAGGGGTTCTGCGTGGAGGCCAGCGAAACGGTGGTCGAACCGGGATTGACGGTTTGCGTCAGCGAGCCGCTGTTGACGCTGAAGTTGGCGTCGCCGCTATAGGTGGCGGCGATGGTGTGCGGCGAACCCGTGACGGTGAGCGAGGTATCGGTGCAGGGCGCGGTCCAATTGTTAGTTCCGGCCACGGGACTGGGCTTGACGGCGGAGCAGATGGTGGTTCCGTTGTCAGTGAAGGCGACTGTGCCGGTGAGGGTGGTGCTGCCGTTGGGAACGGGAATGCTGGCCGTGAAGACGACGGTCTGGTTCACGGTGGAGGTGTTGGCGCCGGCGGACGAGGTGAGAGCGATAGACGAAGTGGCGGCGCTGACGGTCTGGGTAAAGGTTCCAGAGCTGCCGCTAAAGTTGGTGTCACTCCCGTAGGTTGCCGTGATGGTATGGGAGCCCAGAATCAGCGACGAGGAGGTGCAAGTCGCCTCAGCAACGCCGCTCACGATGACCAGCGCTACATTGGTGCAACCGGAGATTGCCGCCGCGCTTTCGCCCTGCGGGGTGTCAGTAAAGCTGACCTTTCCGGAAAGAGCTATGGCGCCCGACGGGCTGGGCGTGACCCTGGCGGTAAAGGTGACTGGCTCGTTGATGGCGGAACTGGGGACCGAAGATCCGAGGCTTAGCGAAGTGCTGCCCTGGGTCACTGTCTGCAAGAGGGTTTTGTTGCTGGAACCGAAGTTCGGATCGCTGGCAAAGGTGGCGGTAATGGTGTGCGATCCCAGGGTCAGCGCGGAGGTGGTGCAGGCCGCCGTGCCCGTATCCCCGGTCACCGAGAGCGGAAGCGTGGAGCAGCCGAGAATTGGCGCGCTGGTCACGCTGTCGGTAAAGGTCACGGTTCCTGTCGCCGAGAGAGGGATCGCACCCGTCGGACTCGCGCTGACTGTCGCCGTGAAAGTTACTGCCTGGTTGACGGTCGTCGAAGCCCCAGGGGAAGCGGAGAGGCTCACGGCGCTGGTTCCCTGATTGACCGTCTGCGAGAATGTAGCGCTGCTCGGACCGAAATTCGTGTCGTGCGAGTAGAGGGCTCCTATGGTGTGTACGCCTGCCGTTAACCCCGAATCGGAACAGGTCGCCACGCCCGACGTCAAACCCTGCGTGGAGCAGCCGGTAATCGTGGTCCCGTTATCGGTGAATTGGACCGTTCCGTCGAGCGTGGACGACCCGGAAGGCGCCGTAACGGTGGCCGTAAACTGGACTGTCTGGTTAACCGTCGAGGTTCCGCCCGGGGACGAGGACGTAAGGGCCACGGTGGTTGTGGCCGCGCTAACGGTTTGCGTGACACTACCGCTGCTGGTCTTGAAATTCAGGTCGCTGCCGTAGGTGGCGGTGAGCGGGTGCGATCCCAGGGTCAGACTGGAGGTCGTGCAGGTAGCAATACCTGTTGCCGCATTGAAGCTTACCGTGCAGCCTGCCACCGCGCCGCCGTTATCCGCAAAGGTCACCGATCCAGAAAGCGCGATCGACCCATTTGCGGGCGAGACTGTCGCCGTCAATGTCACCGCCTGATTGACGTTGGAGGGATTTGGCGACGCCACAAGGCTGACCGTCGTGGCAGCCTGGTTCACCGTCTGGGTGAGGGTGGTGCTGCTTCCGGCGAAGTTCGTATCGCTGCCGTAGGTTGCCTTTATGGTGTGCGGGGAACCCGCGGCCGTCAGAGACGGATCGGAGCAGTTCGCCACGCCACTGGTAGGGGCTACTGCGGAACATCCTGCGATCGGCGCTCCGTTGTCTGTGAAGGCCACCGTCCCGTCCAGGGCAGTGCCGCCCGAGGGATTCGTCGTAACTGTAGCGATGAAGACCACCGTCTGGTTCACGGTGGATGTGCTGCTTGGGGAGGCAGACAGAGCTACGCTTGTCGAGCCTGTAACCACGTTTTGAGTGACGGTATTGTTGCTGCCGCTAAAGTTCGTGTCGCTGCCGTAGGTTGCCTTGATGGTGTGCTCGCCCAGGGCCAGGGAAGAGGTCGTGCATGTGGCCACGCCGGTTGAAGGCAGCACCGCTACCGAGGAGCAGAGGGTTGTGGAGGACGTGGTGTCAACAAATGTGACCGAGCCAGAGAGCGCGGTGGCGCCTGAAAAGGCTGGCGTGACGGTTGCAGTAAAGGTAACCGATTGGTTTACCGCCGAGGTCGGCACCGCCGGGCTGGTCCCTAAAGGCGACGAGGAGGCGAGCGCCGTGGTGGTGCCGGCTTGATTTACGGTTTGTGTGAGCGTGGGGGGAGTAAAGGAATAGCTCGGGTCCCCGGAGTAGGTGGCTTTGAGGGGATGGGCTCCGAGAGCGAGCGATGAAGTGGTGCAGGTGGCGATTCCAGTGGAGGTGCTAAAGCTCACCACGCAACCGGCTATGGGTCCGCCGTTGTCAGTAAACGTGACCGTTCCGCTGAGGGGCACAACGGTGCTGCTGGTGGACGGAGTAATGGTCGCGGTGAGGGTGACCGACTGGTTGATAACGGAAGTATCGCCGGTGGACGAAGAGGTAAACGTCATTGTTCCGCCGGCATGGTTCACCGTCTGCACGACGAAGTTGTTGCTGGTGGTGTAGTTCGTGTCGTTGCCGTAGGTGGCGATGATGGCGTGGGTTCCGGCGATCAGAGCGCTGGTGGTGCATGCGGCCGTGCCGGTGGCGGAGGCCGCATTCCAAGTGATGGGGACGACGCCCGCGGCGCCGCAAGCGCTGCCATTGGTGATGGCGCTGCCATTGTCAGTAAAGGTGACGTTGCCGGACAGGGCGACCGTGGCACCGGCAGGAGCGCTTACCGTGGCCGTGAAGGTGACCGAATCGTCGACGGTGGAGGTTCCACCCGTGGACGAGGCTACCGACGTGGACGTGGCGGCTGGGTCGATGGTGAGTGATGTGGACCCGGAGCCTCCGGTGAAGTTTGGATCGGTGTCCAGGGTCGCTGAAATCGTGTCGCTGCCGGCTTCGAGGCTGGTTGTGGTGCAGGTGGCCGTGGCCGTGCCTGCCGCAGCACTGACGGTCGTGGACGGCACCGTGCCGTCCTGGGGAACATCTGTCGACTCGGTGCAGACTACATTGGCAGTGATGGCGCTGGAGAAGGTTACATTTCCAGTGGGCGGCGTATTGGCTGCTCCGGTGAGCGCGGCCGTGAGAACCTCCGACTGATCGACGACGCCGGTGGCGGGGCTCACGCTGACCGAGACGCCAGCAGGGGGATTCGCCTGGGGCTGAATCTTGAACAAGGTAATCTCGTTCCCCAACGGGTTCGCGCCGCTATTTCCGTTCGCTGAGGCCAGGCTGGCGGGGTGGCCGGCGCCGTTGCCGATGGCGACGAGAGATTCAGGACCCGTGGCGGCGGCGTAGGTTTGCGCGGCTTGCAGAGGACCACTTCCGGTTCCGTTAAGGACACTGACCGTGGAAGACTGGAAGTTGGCGACGGCCAGATCCTGCTTTCCATCGCCGTTGAAGTCGGCGATGGCGAGGGACGAAGGCGCGGAACCTACAGGATAGATGGCTGGAGCGCCAAAGCTGCCGCTACTGTTGGCGTGAAAGACGGCGACCTGATTGCTGCCGCGTTGCGCGACGGCGAGATCAAGCCCGCTGCCGCTCAGGTTTCCGATTGCGATGGCCGAAGGCGACTTGCCGATATCGAACCCACCGCCAGAGGTGAACTTGCCTGTGCCGTCGCCGACGAGGAGGGTGGCGGTTCCATCGGATTGGCAGACGCCATCGTCGCCGCAGGCATTGGCAATCACGAGATCGAGATGGCCGGTTCCGTGCAGATCGCCGGCGGCGATGGAAACGGGCGAGTAACCAACGGGGTAGCTGGCCGAGGCGGCGAGACTGCCATCTCCGCGGCCCAGCCAGACCTCGACTGAACCGGGCTCAGTGCAGGTGGTTTGGCCGCAATCGGAGGCGATAGCCAAGTCGGGGATTTTGTCGCCGTTGAAATCGCCGACGAAGAGCGCACTCGGGCTGGAGGGAAGGGAATAGACTTGGGGCGGGCCGAAGGTTCCATCGCCATTGCCCGGCATCACCATCATGGTTTTATCGTTGCGGTTGAGAGCCACGAGGTCGAGTTTCTTGTCGCCGTTCAGGTCGGCAAGGGCTACAGCAACAGGGCCGCTGCCCAGGGCAATCGTGGAGGCGGCGCGATAGCTTCCATCCTTATTGGCGAGGAAGACGGTGGCGCTGCCGGCGCTGGCGCAGGCGGAATCGCTGCCGCAATAGTTGGTCACCACGAGGTCCGGCAATCCGTCGCCATTGAGGTCGCCGGAGGCGATGGCCCTGGTCTCAAGTTCAGATTTGTAGGCTGGCGCCGCGATGAAGCTGCCGTCCCCGAGACCCAGGGGGACGCTGACGGTTCCGTCCTGAGAGTTCACGATGGCGAGGTCAGGATGGCCGTCGCCGTTGAAATCGCCTGCCGCCAAAGCGAGCGGGGAATTGCCGGCAACAAAATCGGCCGCGGGCTTGAACGTTCCATCGCCGTTGCCGAGCAGCACGCTGAAGGTGTTGGCCGCGCGGTTGACGGTGATCAGGTCGGTAACGCCATTGCCGGTGAGATTGACCGCGCGCACCGACACGGGACGGTTGCCAACCGCGTAGGAAGCTCCAGCTTGAAACGTGCCGTCTCCGCGGCCCAACAGCACGGTGAGGGTGCTCGAGTTGGGCTGGGTGATGGCAATATCGGGCTTGCCGTCGCCGTTGAAGTCCCCGGCGACGATCGAGGACAGGGGACCTGAAGCGACCGACTGTGCGGTCAAGGGCATGAAGTTTCCGGTTCCGTCGCCCAGGAGAACGCTCACGCTTCCATCCGCGTTGGCCAGGAGGAGATCGTCGTGACTGGCGCCTTTGAGATCCGCCGTAGTGAGCGATGCGGGCTGAGCGCCGATGCGCAGCGAGGTTGCGGTGGGGAAATGACCCGAACCGTCGTTGAGAAGTACGGCCAGGCCGGTGGAGGAAGCCACAGCGAGATCGATCTTTCCCTTGCCTGCGAAGTTCCCAAGCGCAAGCGCAATCGGATTCTGAAGGGCGGCATAGGACGAAGGCTTGCCGAATGTGCCGTCACCATTGCCGAGGAGGACGTTGACGGTTCCGGAGGCGCTGTCGGTGACGACGAGGTCAAGCTTGCCGTCGGCGTTCAGATCCGCCAGGAGCGCGTTGCCCGGCTGCGCGCCGGCCGCATACTCGACGGCAGGCGCAAAGCCGCCTTTTCCGTCGCCGAGCAGAACGGTGACATTGCCGGATCCTTGCTTGGTGACGACAAGGTCGAGTTTGCCGTCGCTGTTTAGATCGCCGACTGCGATGCTGGTGGGATTGGCGGAGAGAGAGATAAATGGCGCCGTGAGGAACCCGGGCCCGTTGCCGGAGCGCGCCTGGTTGGATTGGGCATGGACGTAGACGGCGCAGAAGGCAAGCAAAAACACTGACAAAAACACACGGCCAGACGAGTGAACGACAACTCGGCGAATCATGTCAGATCTCCGCAACGCAAAAGGGTTGGAGGCCCATGATAAAGACAGGAATATTCCCCTGCCGGCTCGCAACAAACCTTTACCCGCGCAATGGAGCGCCGGTTCGCGGCGAGCCGATTGAGATTGGTCAAAAGAGGACCGCGAAACCTACACAGACGGCTCCGGAAAAATCAGGAAAGGGAGCAATCTGGAAAAGAACACAAAGCAACCAGAAAAATTGCAATATTCGCACGAACCCGCCGGCCGGCACCTTGCACAGCACTGGCTCATCCGTCGATCGGACTTGGCCGGAATGGAATTCGTCCCACGCGAAATTCTGGCCAATTATAGGTTGGGTTCGAGAAAAGGTCAAGCACTTCTTATAGTGGCAAGTGCTATGGTTTCGTTTCCGCCGACTTGCAGCTTCATGATTTCCCGCTAAGAGCAGTTTGGCGCTTTTGATCGACTAACGATTGTGGCCGCTCCGTGGGGAAGAATTGGGGATCATCGCCAGTCCGCGATGACCCAGGCTTCATTTTTCTTTGCGAATGTAAAGCGAACCCCTTGCGCCGCCGGGGATGATGCGCCGGGAATGATCGTGGTGACGGTGCAGCTCCAAGAAGCGCTGTCACCGGAGACGTTCAGCGACCCGGCGGGACAACTTTCAGAGACTTTGGCTTTGGGAAGGCTCTTGAAGAAGTTCTGCCACTTCTTCTCCACTTGAGGCGTCATGCCTGCCCAGACCGTGTGCATCCGGGACACATCGTGAGCGGCCAATGCGGCATTGAAATTGTTGATCACCGCCTGGAGGAGCGCGGTTTGATCCACAGGCTCAGGCGCGGGTTGAGGCGCAGGTTGGGGCGGGGGCGTAACGACCACAACCTTGGGTTCCACGACGATGCTCACGGTGCGTTGCTGCTCGCCGCCATTTCCTTTGGCGACGAGCTGGTAGGTGGTGTTGCTGTTCGGGCTCACCTGCCGCTGTCCGGATGCGCTGACCTGGCCGACGCCGTTGTCGATCGAAACTTCAGAGGCGTTGGCGGTTTCCCAGGTCAAGGTAGTGGACTGGCCCTGCTGGATAGTGGTTGCCGAGGCTGAAAAGAGGGCGTTGACCGGCGGCGCCTGGGGTGTGGGAGTGGGCGGCTTGGGAATGGGGGGGAGGATGGCGGAAACGTTTTGCCGCTCGCCGTTCTTCAGACTGAATGTCTGGCTGTATGACTGATAACCGGTCAGGCTGATGGCCAGGGAACGCTCGCCCGGCTTTACCTGAACGATCAGGTTTCCGCGCGCGTCGGTTTGGCCCTGTGGGGCGTTGTCGATGGTGACCGCGGCGCCCGGAGTAGACTGGATGGCCATAAAGGCGACCTGCTGTTGCGCCGGGGTTGGGGTGGCGGATTGCGCCAGATTGAAGGGCAGGGTCGACTGGTTGTTGGCGCTGATGGTCACGGAAGCGGAGGGAACCTCAGTGTAGCCCGACTTGACCAAGCGGATCGAGTGCGTGCCGGGGTCCAGGGGGAGCTTCAGGGTTCCATCCGCAAGCGTGAATCCCTTGAGCACGCCATCGACGAAGACCTCCACGTTGTCGGTGTTGCCCTTGAGGAGCAAAGTGCCGGCGGGAGTGACGGGCAAAGGCGGGGGCTGAGGTGTGGGGCCGTGAACGACGTTGTTCGGTTGCGGGGCCGGTTTTGCGCTCTGGAGATGGAACCAGACGCCGACGGCCAGGATGGCCGCGACCAACACGGCGCCGGCGACGATGGGAACCAGAAGCTTGCGCTGAGGCGCTTCCTCGACGATTCCGGTTTCAGCGCCAACCACGGGGACGTGGCCGGTGGCTCTGCGCGTGGGGGCTTTCGAGGCCTCGGCATTGAGGCGGCGCCAGTCGGCCTGCTGCGCGGGCCCGGCAAATTCGAACAGCTCGGCTCCCTTGCGGAGTTCGTCGAGGGCGCGCGCGGTGTCGTTGGCCAAAAGCGCGGCGCGCGCGTTTTCGACGGCCTTGCCGACCGCCTCATTGGCCGCCCGGCCGCGGCGGATTTCGATTTCGGAAATGGCGCGGGCGAGCTCGGGAGATTCGCCCCAGGCGCGCTGCACGCTTTCGAGCGCATCGAGCGCGGGCTGGAATGCGCCCTGTTCGGCGGTTTTGGCGGCGGCGGCAAGGGCGGCGTCAACGGCCTGCTTTCGCGACTGCTCGGCGCGAAGCCGCGCCTGCTCGGAGCGGATTTCTTCGAGCAGCGCCCTTTGGGGCGTGCCGGCGACGGAAGAAGCTGGAAGGCCCTCGAGAATTTCAATGGCCTCGTCGAGTTGTCCACGTTCTCTGAGCCGGCCGATTCTGGCCATGAGGGCAACGGTCTTGCGTTCCGC
>JASHTU010000557.1 GCA_030040395.1 Acidobacteriaceae bacterium | reverse complement strand
TGGACAGGCACGACCTCGCTATAGGCGGGCACCAGCAGCACGTCGTCGAACGTAAGAGCTTCCGGTAGATTTTGGGCCAGCATGATAGTCTGACGCGCCTGGCGGCGTCGGGAATCGTTCCCCTCACCGGCAGGCGCTTGCACTCCATTGTAGCGGAGGAGGACGACAGGGCCGGGAAGACGCGCTCCGCACAGACGTTTATAATTGGTTGGAATTGACTAAGGCCCACGGCACGCTCGGAGCCGCACCAGTTCCCCATCCACGGATACATCTCGATCTGAAGCATCGAACCCCTGGATGAAGCCGCGCCGCATCTGCGAAGAGGACTAAGGCAATGCCTGTCGCAAGTGGAATCTCGCCGGCCGCCCAGGCCGGAACCATCACCCTAGGCGGTGATTTGACCGTCAACCGCGTGGGATTTGGAACCATGCGGCTCACGGGTAAGGGCATCTGGGGTCTTCCCGCCGACCGCAACGCCGCCCTCGCCACCTTGCGCCGCGCCGTCGAGTTGGGCGTAAACTTCATCGACACCGCCGACTCTTATGGGCCTGAGGTATCAGAGGACCTGGTTGCCGAGGCGCTCGCGCCCTATCCCCATGGGCTGGTGATTGCCTCAAAAGGAGGATGGGTGCGTTTCGGCCCCGGCGTCTGGCAGCATAACGCCAGCCCGGCGCACCTGGAGGAGGCGCTGGCGGGCACTCTGAAACGGTTACTCCTGGAACGGATCGACGTCTATCAACTCCACATCCCGGATCCGGCTGTCTCCTTCGATGCGTCGATGGAAACCTTGGCGCGGCTCCGCGAGCAGGGCAAAATCCGCCACGTGGCGCTGTCCAATGTCACCCTCGAGCATGTGGAGCGCGCGCGTCGCATTGTGCCCATCGTCAGCGTCCAGAACCGCTACAGCTTCTCCGACCGCGAATGGGACTTTCTCCTCAATTACTGCGAAGCCAACGGCCTTGCCTTTCTGCCCTGGGGACCCCTTGCGCAAAACCGCAAGGCCAACGACGCCATCGAGAAAATCGCCGCCGATCGCCATACCTCCACAGCCGTGGTCTCGCTGGCCTGGCTCCTGCGCCGTTCTCCGGTCATGTTGCCCATTCCCGGCACTTCTTCGGTCCGCCACGTTGAAGAAAACATTAGCGCCGCGGCGTTTCACCTCACCGACGCCGAGTTCGCGGAGCTGAACGCCGTCGTGCCGCGCCCCTACTGGCTGCGCTGATTGCCGCCCTCGTCTTTTTTGCTGCATTGTTCAACGCCGCAAGCGCCAGGGAACTGGTCTTTGCTCGTACGACAACGTAAACGCCACGATGAGAAAAAATATTCTGGTTCTTAACGCTTTCGATCAGCGGTACACTGCGAACTGTCAAAACCCTGACTCTGACGTTCCCATCCTGATTGAAGAGGCAGCGAGGACCAAGAATCCCGGCAACGAAGGCCCCAAACCGGAGGAATTTAGCGCTCCTTGAGGCTCCATTAAAGACATTTACGCCGCGCAAGCCCGTTAATGGAGGTGTTGAGCGCGTTTCGGACGAGCTGAACATCAAACGTAAGCTTTCGAACCGCGTTAAGGAGACACCACAATGGAGTTCACACACCGCGCCATCGCCCCTCTCATGTTCGGTGCATTAGTGTTCGTCGGTCTTTCGTGAGTCTCCTGCCAGGCTGGATCCACTGTAAAACAGGAATCAGCACGCGCAGACGCGGGAGCAGCCTGGACGCAGTATCAGGACCCCTTCGAACATGCTTTCACCCTCGATGTAGCCCGGGGCTGGACGGTCAAGGGTGGAATGTTTCGGATGGGATATTCTGACGCCCGCCCTGAGATCGACATGCGTTCGCCGGATGGGAAGGTTGAGATTCAACTGGGACACGAAAGGGTTCCTGTTTATATGGTTCCTGTTCGGCTCCACAACCGAGAGGGCGGACCGTATGATCTGGGCGCGCAGGGCCAAACGGTCATAACCAGGTATCGCACTGGGCCGGAATTCGTGGCCCTGTACGCGCAGACGCGCTTCCACGGCGAGTGCCGCAACCCCCACCCGGATGCGTCCGCCCCCGAATTCATCGCGTCGAATTCCGGACCAAATGACGCCCGTGTCAAGGAGTCCTCTACCGGACAAATCACCTATCGCTGCGATTCGGATGGCGGGCCACGCGTCGCTTTCGCCTATGTCAGGACAGCGAGTTGCGGACCGATTTGGACGGTTCTGGCAACGGCCAGCTACTTTGCCCCGCCGAACGAGGTCTCTACCGCGCGTGACATTCTTCGCCATTCCGAGCAGTCATTTCACCTCAGCCCGGAATGGCTGCAATACAAGAGCCGCATGGATGCAGAAGGCGTGGAGTATCAGCGCGAGCGTCAGCAAGGCAGATTGCAACAACTCGAGCAGCAGCAACAGCAGTTTATGGCCCGGATGCAGGCCATGAAAAACCAGGCAAACGCTTTTGAGCAGCACATGGCGCAGGAGCGAGGCCAGTTTGAAAAAATGGACGACGTGATTAATGGCGTCACTCCGACCACTGATCCGGTCACCCGCGAAACTCGCAACGTCTAGACCGGAACGCAGGATAACTACCGACTCTAATGTCCCGCTAGTGTACCGTCTCTAAAATGGCTTTACAGCGATTAACCTTGTCGAGGATCTTTTCGATGCTGGCGGTCCAGACGAATGGTTTGGGGTTGCGGTTAGTGTGCTGCATGTACTCTTCGATGGCGGCAACGAGTTCATTGACGCTGTAGAAGCTGCCGCGGCGAATGCGTTTCTCGGTCAATTCCCGGAACCATCGCTCGACAAGATTCAGCCACGACGAACTGGTGGGAATGAAGTG
>JASHTU010000556.1 GCA_030040395.1 Acidobacteriaceae bacterium | reverse complement strand
CTGGCTCCAGGTGAAGGTTTGCGTACTGGCGAGCGTGCCCGACGTGGGGCTGATCATCGCCGGCAGCGTCGGCGAACCCGATTCCGTGTAGGTGTACGCGATGTCATGCTCCACTCCATTGAGGTGATAGACCAGCGAAGCGAAGACGGTCACCCCGTTCGCCGGAATGCTGACCGTAGCCGAGGTCGCCGTGGTGGCGCCGCCGTCATACAGGTCGCTCGAGCCGACCCCGTCCGTGCCCAGCTTCAGCTCGATTGCCGATACCCCCGCGCCGGAAGTCCAGGTGAACGTTGTCGAGCCGCTGATCGTGCTGCTCGGCGTGGGGCTGGTCAGCGCCGGCAGGGTCGTCGATTCGGTGTACGTGTAGCAAATCGAATGCTCCACCCCGCTCAGGTGGTAGACCAGGCTGGCGGATAACGTTGCGCCGTCGGCAGGTATATTGACCGTCGCCGACGTCGCCGTGGTCACGGCGCCGTTATACAAATTGTTTGCGCCGCACCCGCCCGTGCCCAGCTTGAATTCAATTCCAGTTGGGCCCACGCCGGGATTCCAGGTGAACGTTGTCGAGCCGCTGATCGTGTTGCCCGGCGTGGGGCTGGTCATGGACGGAAGCGTCACCGAGCCGGATTCCGTGTAGATGTACGTAATCGAATTCTCCGCGCCGTTGAGGTGATACACCAGCGTGGCGAATACCGTTGCCCCGTTGGCGGGAATATTGACCGTCGCCGACGTCGCCGTAGTCACGCCGCCGTTGTACAAATCCGTCGTGCCCACGCCCCCGGTGCCCACCTTGAGCTCGATTCCCGTTGCCCCGCCGGGATTCCAGGTGAACGTTGTCGAGCCGCTGAGCGTGCTGCCCGGCGTGGGGCTGGTAAAGACGGGCGCCGGAAGCAGGCACGTTCCGATGCATTGGCTCGACAGGTTGTAGTTGCTCGTATAGAAATCGTCGCAATCGCCCACCAGGAGCGTATAAGTCCCAGTTGCCGGAACTGAATAGCTGGTCACTTGCAAGGTGCCTCCGCCCCCGCAGCCCCCGCCGCCGTTGTTGTTGTAAAAGGCCGTGACCAAGCCGGATGCATTGTAAACGCGGATTTTCGGGCTGAAGGAGCCGCCGCTCGTCCCGACCATTGTGAGGTCTATCGTGTCGTTGGCGGTCCCGCTAAAGATGTAAGTGTCGCTCTGGGCCGCTTCGGTAATGTTCCCCTGCTGATCATTACCCCATAGCAACCCAATGGACCCGGCAGGATCATTGATGCGCTGCGTGTAGAGGTTGTAGTCGCTTTGTTCTGTATCGGAGCAGTCGCCAAGGAGAACCGTGTAGGTCCCAGTCTTCGGTATCTGCAAGGGTGTGCTGACTTCGAGCACCGCGCCGCCCCCGCATCCCCCGCCCCCGTTGTTGTTGTAATATTCCGCTAGCAGCGTCCCGTCGGGGTTATAGATGAAAATCTTTGGGCTGAGGGCGCTGCCATTGCTTGTGGCCACCGCCGTGAACACAAACATATCATTCTGGTTAGCGGCGAACGTGTAGGTGTTGCGTTGCGCCGCCTCCGCAATTGTCCCCGCCATCACCCGGCCGAACGGAAGCGGCTCGGCTCCGGAAGGATCATTTGTAAGCTGAAAATAGATGTTGTAATTCCCCGTATTGTCACCGGTGCAGTCGCCGAACACCAGGGTATAGGTCCCGGTCTCCGTCAGCGCGGTGGGCCCTCCCTCCACCACCTTTCCTCCGCCGCAGCCTCCGCCTCCATTGTTGGAGAAGTATTCAGCAATCTGGGAGTTACTGGGGTTGTAGAGGATTGCCTTGGGGCTGAGGTTGCCGCTCGTGGTAACAAAGGAGAACACCGCCTCATCTCCGGCGTTCGCCGTGAAAGTATACTCGACAGTTTGTCCTGGCGAGGTGATGCTTCCGCTTGTGACTCCGCCGGGCGGCAGAGGGGTGGCCGCCCATGCCTGAGAAGACAGGATCAGCAGACAAAAAGCGATTCCGACGCAAATCCTCGTCATGGCTCTCATGGCGAGGCTCTCCGCCACGTGCCGAAAAGTCATCGATCCTCGACGGCCCACAGGCCAAAAGAGCGATGCTGCCTGCTTGGCAGAGGGACGGGCCTTGCGCGCCCAGTCAACAACCTTGATCGCGGCGCTCTTCGCGCCCCGAAGAACCACACGATGATGAGTGATTAGATGTCTCATTGGACCTCCCCTTTCAGTTCTCTTTTCGCCACTTTCCGTCTTCAGCGCGTTCCCGTGGCTCCCGGCTGAATCCCGACTCCTGCAGCGCACTGCCACCGGGGCGGAAGCTAATTCAGGTCGACGCCAAAGTCGTACACCACGACTGCGGCTGAGGACGCTGTTCCACCCATGCCAGTGGTGGCGACAAATGCATATTCTCCGGCTCTCAGATCCTCGTCGGGTGTCACTTTGAACGCGTAGGAGCGAATCTTCTCAGCTTTGAATCGGAACGACCTCTTCTCGTCTGTGCCTGCGCTTGCATTCACAAATCCCACTTTCGCCACCGTAGTTTCCCTATGATCCTTTTTGTCTTCCAGCATCAAGAGTGAGAACTGACTGGGATCGCTGATTGCGTCTGCCGACCCCAAGTTGCCGACGGGCGGGAAATACATGTAAAACACGGGACGGGGATCCGCGCTGCGCACGGCCGCATGCGGGCCGGGCAATTCGGCCTTCCATTTGGCCTTCACGATCCCTGAGGTGAAGGCGTGGGCGAGGATGC
>JASHTU010000555.1 GCA_030040395.1 Acidobacteriaceae bacterium | reverse complement strand
AGCCGACGCCCAGAATACCGGCGGCTTCCTGTGCCTCGCGGGCGCGTTCGTCCGCAGTGCCGCGCGTGCCGGCTTCACCCTTAGTCAGGTCGAGAATTGCCGTGCGCAGGCCGCGCGCAGCCATGCGCAGCAGCGTTCCTCCGCAGGTCTGTTCCACGTCGTCGCGGTGCGCGGCGATGGCGAGAACGTCGGCTCGGAAATCAGCTGCCTCGGGAGGCATCGAATTCAATAGACAGTGTTGTCGGCGTCGGTGACTGCGTCCATATAGGCGACATCGGACGCCGTGCCGGTGACGGTCACGTACTGGTTGTCGATGGCCGTGCCGTTCTTGGTCGAATAGATGTACACTTGGCCGCCCTCGGCGGTGTAGATCTTGTGCAGGCTGGTCACGGCGGCGATGCCGGTGGTGTCGCCAAGATAGGGCTCAAGCATCACCACCTGGTTCGTCGCCGTGTTGTACATCGTGAGGCAGCCGTAGCCGCCGGCCGCGCTGGTGGCGTAGCGCACGCCGTTGGTGCATTTTTGCATCCCGATCCAAAGCGTGTTGTCGTCCGCCTCGATCATGCGGCTGACCGCGCCAGGCTGCCCGTCGCTGATCGAAACCGGGCTGGAGGCGGTGGCCCAGCCGGCGGAACCGGGAACCAGATTGAGGACGGTAAGATTGCCGCCGAAGTAGGTTTGTCCGCCCATGTTCTGCGGCTGCTGGCCCACGACATACATGGTGCTGGAATCGATAAGAGCATTACTGGATCCGCCGGGAATGGGCAACGTGCACGAGTTGCCGTTGTTGGCGGCCGAGCACATGGCGATCGCCGCCTGCGTGGGGAGCAGGCCGGAGCCCTGGCCCACGTTGAAGATCAGAGGCGCCACGGGCAGTGGCGTGATGGACGCCGTCGAGCCGCCGCACTCCGGCCCGCAGTTGAGCACATAAGCGGTGCTGCCGTCGGCGGAAAAAACCGCTTTGATGGGACGGTCGAAGGTCAAGGGAGCGCCGTAGTAGTTGCCGGTTGAGTCAATGTGGTCGGGGCTTTGCGCCTGAAAGAGGCACCAGAGGGGCGCATTCTGCGGCTCGCAGTCGACGGCCGCTTTAGGCCAAGTCGTGGGTCCTCCGGAATAGGCCAAAGATTCCTGCGTGGTGAGCTGGCGCGGATAGTACACATAGTTCGAATTCTGTACGAACGCCAGCGCCACCGTGCCGCCGGGGTTCACGCTGACGCGGTAGATGCCGGGCAGGCCGAGCGCGATAGATCCGCTGCCGCCAGGATTCGCGATGGTGAGCACGTGGGAGGATTGGCTGGCGGCGAAAACTAAGCTTTGATTGCGCGTAATGAAGATGCTGGACGACAGGCCATTCAAGCCGCCGACGTTGCCGGTGGTGCTTTCTGACGCATAGTTGACCTGAGAAAGGCTGCCATCTCCCGAGCCGTAGACGGCTCCGCGCTGCTCCTCGGGCATGTTCTGAATGCTGATGGGCAGCGCCCCGCCGTAGCCGGAGATGGAGAATGACGCGGGAGTGCCATTGTAGCCGCTGCGCTCATCGTAGAAAGCGTCGACGATCTGCAGTGCGCCCTTGCTCAAGGCGCTGGGATTCTGCACCGCGATCAAGACGCGGTTAACCAGTTTGCTGGGCGGGAGTGTGCGGCCGGCAAAATAATAGGTGGTGCCACAACCCGCCACGATCGTCGCCAGCGCCAAGGCGGCTGCGGCGCTTATCCAAAGACTGCTTTTCCTCAAAACCCCTTACCTCGATCGAAGGCGCGGACAAGCCGCAGCCGAAACAAGATTCATAGCGATCACGGAGCCGGGCCCCGGCGGAAATCCCGCCGGCCAAGCCGGTCAATGACCCAGCTGGCGACCCAGGTTATGACTCCCGAAGTATAGCAAAGCAGCCCTGCCTTCCGGAGCCCGCCGGCCCGCGCGCCCAGACGGGCCTGCGGCCCATGCGCGCGTGCCGCCGATGCGATAGCATGTCAGCAGCATGACGCGATTCGCCGAGATCTACCTGAGCCATCCCATGCTTGCCGACGGCGCCATGGGCACGGTGCTGAACGCTCGCGGCGTTTACATCAACCGCTGTTACGACGAGCTCAACCTCTCTGACCCGGGGATGATTCTTTCTGTGCACGAGGAGTATTTGCAAGCGGGCGCGGAAATCCTGGAGACCAATACCTTCGGCGCCAACCGCTTTCGGCTTTCGCGCTACGGATTGGGCGGCAAGGTGAGGGAAATCAATGCGGCCGGGGCGCGCCTGGCGCAGCTGGCAGTGGAGCATTTGCGGGAAAAGCAGGCAGGCGAGGCGTGGGTTGCGGGCTCGGTTGGGCCGCTGGGCACAAGGCTGGAGCCCCTGGGAAAGACCGGCCTGGATGAGGCGCGCGAAGCCTTCGCCGAGCAGATCGAAGTGCTGGCGGAGAGCGGCGTCGATTTGCTGATTGTGGAAACCATGCCGGCCCTGAACGAAGCCCACGAAGCGCTGACCGCGGCGCGCGCGGCGGCTCCGGAATTGCCCGTGGTGGTGATGGTCACCGTCGATGACGAGAGCGATTGTCTCGACGGCTCGTCGCCGGCGCACGCCGCGGCTCTGCTCGCGGAATGGGGCGCGACCGTGGTCGGCGTCAACTGCTCGACAGGACCGGCGACGGTGCTCACGGCCATCGAAGCCATGCGTGGGGCCACGACGCTGCCCCTGGCTGCGATGCCGAACGCCGGCATGCCGCGGGCGGTCGAAGGGCGCAATATTTATCTGATTTCGCCGGAGTACATGGCTGGCTTCGCGCGCAAGGCGATTGCCGCGGGGGTGCAGATTGTGGGCGGCTGCTGCGGAACGACGCCGAACCATATTCGCGCTATGCGCTCGGCCATCCGGGCGCTGGATGAGCAGGCGCATGTGCAAGTATCGGGTGCGGCGCCGCCGCCAAGCGCCGAAACGCCCCCCTCTCCCTTGGCGCATCGCTCCCACGTCGGCTCGTTGCTGGCCGAAGGCAAATTCCTCACTCTCGTGGAGATCGTCCCGCCCAAGGGCATTGACTGCTCGCAGGAGATCGAGGGGACGCGAATGCTGGCGCGGCTGGGAGCGCACGCCATTAATGTGTACGACGCGCCGCAGGCCTCGGCGCGCATGAGCGGACAGACGCTTTGCATCCAGATTCAGCAGCACACCGGGATCGAAACCATTCTCCATTACACCTGTCGCGACCGCAACCTGCTTTCGATCCAGTCGGATCTGCTCGGAGCCTCTTCGATCGGCCTGCACAACCTTCTCTGCGTGACCGGCGATCCGCCCAAGCTGGGCAATTATCCCGATGCGACCTCGATCTTCGACGTTGATTCCATTGGCTTGGTCAACATTGTGCATCGCTTAAATCACGGTCTCGACATCGGCGCCAACTCCATCGGCGTCAGCACCAACTTCACCATCGGCGTGGCCGCCCATCCCGGCGCGCCCGACATGGAGAACGAACTGCGCCGCTTTGCCTATAAGGTGGAAGCGGGAGCCGAGTACGTGATCACCCGCCCGGTTTTCGACCTGCGGCTGCTGGAAGTTTTTCTGGAGCGAATCAAGGGTCATCACATCCCGGTGATTGCGGGCATTTGGCCGCTCACCAGCCTGCGCAATGCCGAATACATGAAGAACGACCAGCGCGTCTCCATGCCCGAGGAGATCATGCTGCGCATGGCGCAGGCGGAAACCCCGGAAGCCGCGCGCCAGGAGGGCGTCAAGATTGCGCAGGAGATGCTGGCGGCGGTGCGGCCTTACGTGGAAGGCGTCCAGGTGAGCGCGCCCTTCGGGCGCTATTCCACAGCGGCTGAGGTGCTGGCCGGGGAACTGCCGGCCGGCGTGGTGGAGATGCAGGCTTGAGAAGGGAGATGCAGGCTTGAGAAGATTGACCGCTTCGAAGTTTGTGGGGCGACGGGCCCCGTAAGTTGCGCTTATACTTCTCTGTCCAAATCGGAGCAATTGACATGCCCTCATTCGAAGAATCGCTGAAAATGCTCGAAGCTATCGTCGAACGGTTGGAAAAAGGCGATCTGGGGCTCGAAGAGTCGCTCAAGCTCTTTGAAGAGGGCGTGGGCTTGTCGGCGGCCTGCAAGCAGGAACTGGATGCGGCCGAAGGCAAGGTGCAGATGCTCGTAAAACAACGCGATGGCTCGCTCAAAGCGGAAGCCTTTCTGACTGAAAAGCAAGTTTGACGCGCGCTCCGATGGCTCTCATTCTTCGCGCAGAACTTCCAGCGGGCGCAGGCCAAGAATCCTGTAGCTCGCGATCCAGCCAGTCGCCGTGGCCAACGCCGCCGTGCCTAAGAGCGCAACGAATGTGGCGATCCACTCGATGTGGAAACGCACGTCCAGCCGGTGCAGGAGCACACGCGTGAGCAGGTTGGCGAAGACCACTCCCACCATCGCCCCCAACAACCCGAGCACGCTGAACTCGACGCTGAAGGTGCGGACAATGCGCATCCGCGTGGCGCCCAGCGTCTTCAACACCACCGCCTCCTGCATGCGGCGGAAGCGCGTGCTGGCGATGCTCGAAGCCAGTATCATGAGCCCGGCCAGAATCGAAAAGGCCGCCAGCAGGCGCACGACAAAGGTGATCTGGTCGACCACGCTCTCAATGCGGTCCAGCACATCGGCCACATTGATGACGGTAATTGTCGGATAGGTCGCGAAGAGGGCGCGCTCCATATCCGCCACCATGCTCGGCTCCATGTGCAAGCCGCCGTACCAGGTCGAGGGCTCGCTCCCGATCAGCCCCGAAGGCAGCACAAACTGTACGCGCGCGCCGAGGTGCTGGCCGTCGGCCTGATAGATGGCGGCCACGCGCAAGGTCCGCTCCGCGCCGCCGGTCACGAGCTTCATCTCCGAACCTATGCCCAGGCGCAGCCGCCGGGCTGTCCCCTGGCTTACGGCAATGTCCGCTGCGTTCGCGTCTTTCCACCACGCGCCCTGCTTCACCGCATCGCCTTCGGGAGGCGCGTCGGCCCAGCTCAATTCGGCATTCTCCAAATAACGCCGCGGAAAATGCTCGCCGTGCAGTTGTTCAACGGGCTGCCCGTTGATGAAGGTGAACCGCCCCGTCACCACCGGCATCAAGTTCAGCGGCTCAGTTATTCCCGTCCGGTGCGCAAAAAACGCCTTCACGCCCGCGACCTCGTCCGAGCTGACATCGACGAGAAAAACATTGGGCAGCTTGGGCGAAGCAGTCTCATGCAGATCGCGCAAAAGCGCCGCCTGCATGAGGTACACGGCCAGGATCAGCATCACGCCCGTGCCCAGCGCGGCCAACACCGGGGCCGATTGGTTCCCCGGCCGGTATAGATTCGCCAACCCGTGACGCAACGACGAAGGCAGCCGCAACCGCACCCGATCGAGCAGCCAGCGCACCGCGCGCAGCGCCGTGGCCGCCATAGCCAGCAGAACCACGAGCGCCGCGGTAAACAGGAGGGCGAACCACGTCCCGATCTTCGCCGACTCGGAAAGCCCCCACGCGATGCCGCCCAGCGCGGCGACCACCGCGGCGGCGATTCCCAGTTGCAGGCGCCGGGCCCACCAACGCGCCAGCCAGCCGGCGAGGCCTTCGGGACCGCGCTCCACCAGCCGCCGGAGCACCAGCACCGGGCGCACCCCGCGGACGTCCATCAGCGGCGGCAGGCAAAAGAGAAGCGTGGTCAGAACCCCCGTCGCCAGTCCCGCGAGCGCCGACTGCCACGGAAACCCCATCACCGGACGCACGGGCAGCAGATGACCAAAGGCCGCCGGCAACGCCACCATCACGCCGACGCCCGCAGCCACGCCCAGCAACGCGCCCGCCAGCCCCAGCCCCAGCGTTTGCACCAGAAAAATGCGCAGCAAGTCTGCCGAGCTCGCGCCCAGGGACTTCAAAATCGCGAGCATGTCCATGCGTTGCTCGAGGTGCGCGTGCATGGCCATGGCCACGCCGATGGCGCCGAGGACCATCGCGACCAGGCAGATGAGGCTCAACAACGACGTGGCGTTATCGAGCCCGCGATTCAGCGCCGGATTACCCTCTTTGTAGTCCATCACCTGGGCGTCGGGCAGCGCCGCCTCGAGCTCGGCGCGAACCGCCGCCATCTCTGCATCCGCGGAGAGGCCGTGCGGCGGCGTCTCCGGCAGTTTAACCAGCAGCCGTTCGCTGACCCGGCTCCCAAACTGCACCAGCCCCGTTCGTTCGAGCGAAGCCTGCGAGATCATGACGCGCGGCCCCAATCCGGCCCCGGCCGTGATGCGATCCGGCTCCTGCTTAAGTGCGGCGGTGATTTTGAAATTCATCCCTCCCAGCCGGAGCGTCTGGCCCACCTGGGCGTTCATTCGGATCAGAAACTCCTCGGCGGCCACTGCTGAGCGACCCGCGAGCGCCTGTTGCAGGCCCATCGCCGGCTCCAGCACGGCGGCGCCGTAGTAGGGATACTGGCTCGGGTCCACGGCTTTGAGTGAAACGAGCAGCGGCACGGGGTCTGGCGGCACGGAGGCCATCGAAACCGTCTCCGTCGTCCAGCTAACGCGCAAACCGGGATTCCTGGCGACGATGGCTGCGATGCGGCGCGCGTCTTCGGTCGTGGGCGCGTGAAAGATGTGCGCGCTCAAGTCGGCGGCCATCAGTGAACGCGCTTCGCTGGAGAACGTGCGCCGGAAACTGTCGCTGAGGCCGCGCACACCCACCAGCGCCGCCACGCCCACCGTCACGGAAAGCACCACGAACGCAAACTTTCCCGGCGCTGACTTCAGGTCGCGCCACCCGATGGCCGTTGCGCGCCGCCAGCTCAACGCCCGTTCAGCCATGGTTTTCCTCGATTTGGACCAGGGCCTCGGGCGCAGCCAGACCGTCGCAGGGCAGCGTATCTTCGACCACGAGGCCGTCTCTGAGCACAATCTTGCGGTCGGCGCGGCCGGCAATCTCCGGATCGTGCGTCACCAGCACAAGCGTTGTGCCGGCTTCGCGGTTTCGCTTGAGCAGCAGATCGAGCACCAGGCGCCCATTCGCAGAGTCGAGGTTCCCCGTCGGCTCATCGGCCATCACAATCGGCGGATCGGCCACAAACGCGCGGGCCAGAGCTACGCGCTGCTGCTCGCCGCCCGAGAGCTGCACCGGGTAGTGATCCATCCGGTCCCTCAAGCCCACCTCTTCAAGCATGCGCCGCGCCTTGGCCAATCCGTTTCCTACCACGTTCAGCTCGTAGGGCAGCAACACGTTTTCCAGCGCTGTAAGCGTCTGGATGAGTTGATAGGACTGAAAGACAAAACCGATCTTGCGGCCGCGCACCGCGGCCAGCTCCGCCTCAGCCAGATTGTGAATCGGGATCCCATCGAGCCAGATTTCGCCCCCGCTGGGAGTGTCGAGGCCCGCGAGCAGTCCCAGCAGCGTGCTCTTGCCGCTCCCGCTTGCCCCCACAATCGCCAAGAACTGCCCGGCCGGGATCGCCAGCGATATCCCTCTCAGAATCTCGACGCGCCGCGCGCCATTCTGAATCCACCTTCTCGCCTCGCGTACCTCGATCACGCAGTTTCCTCCGATGGCAGTGGTCAGCCTATAGCTTCCAGCTCTCAGCTATTCCCTATTCCGTATTCGCTGCTCCCTAGTCCCTGATTCTCGTCCCGTACACTATTTTCGTGGACGCTCGGCGCGTAGTTTTCGTTGCAATCTGTCTGCTCGCCGTGGCCCTCCCGCTCCACGCCGCCAAGGAGCCTCTTCTGGTCTGCTACGGCGATAGCATCACCGCCGGTTACGGCGTTGCGGACGGGGAGGCTTACCCGGACGACCTACAGAAGATTCTCAACGATCACGGCTACCATTACCAAGTCGTCAACAAGGGCACAAGCGGAGCCACCACCAAGGACGCAGTCGCCGGCCTGCCCTTCATCCTCGGCCTGCACCCGGCCATCGTCATCGTCGAGTTCGGCGGCAACGACGGTCTGCGCGGCCTGCCCCTCGGGCAAACCCGCGCCAACCTCGACCAGGTGGTCGGTGCGCTGGCGCACGCTCATATTGAGGTGCTGGTGGCAGGCATCACGCTGCCGCCCGATTACGGCCCTGACTTCATCCGCGCCTTCCAGGCTATCTTTCCCGCGGTCGCCGCCCGTTATCACACTGCGCTTGTGCCCATGCTCTATAAGAATCTGATTGGCGTTCCAGACACGATCCAGCCCGATGGCGTCCATCCCACCGCCAAAGGCGCCAGCATTATCGCGGAGACGCTGTTCCCTGCCCTGTGGCCGCTGCTGCGCAGGGCGGTGGCCACGACCGGCAATTCAAGCGCGAGACGCCTCCCAGCCCTTACACTGGACGCATGTTCACCGGGATCATCGAGCAAACCGGTGCCCTGGTCGGCCTTGCCGAGCGGGGCGGCGTGCGGCGCATCACCGTCGAGGCGCCGGGAATTGCCGCGCAGCTCCGCGAGGGTGATTCGCTGGGTGTCTCCGGCGTTTGCCTGACGGCGCTCGATCCCGACCCTGTCTACTTTCACGCCGATCTCGCCCGGGAGACGCTCGACCGCACCTCGTTGGGCGCGCTCCAGCCCGGCGCGCGAGTGAACCTGGAACTGCCCACGGCGGCCGGCAGCCCTCTCGGCGGCCACATCGTCCAGGGCCATGTAGACGGGTGCGGCGTAATGACCGCCCTCGACCCCGTGACCTCCGAAACCTGTCCCAACTTCGACCCGCAAACCACCGATTGGACTCTCAAAGTGCGCGTTCCCAAGAATGTGCGCCCATGGATGGTGCATAAAGGGTCGGTAGCCGTCGAAGGCATCAGCCTGACCATCGCCGCCTTTGACGGCGAGACCATTTCTATCGCCATTCTGCCCTTGACCTACTGGCGAACCAACCTGCACACCTTGAGTGCCGGCGCCCCGGTAAACATCGAGGCCGACGTTCTGGTCAAACTTGCCGTGGCCCAGCTTTCATCCGCGAAAAAACCGGAATTCGAACTCAGTGCAAGCTGGCTGGTGGCGAACGGGTATTGAGAGCTCGCGGCAAGACCCACGACGATCGAAGGGAAAAGTCGTTGGCGCTCCTGACGGGCGGATGAGTCCCTTCTGGGTAACATAACGCAACAGGTGAATTCAAAAGTATAGAGGGGTCAGCCCGTGACGACGCCGGCCCGCTGCGTAGCGCCATCGGAACTGTTCCTTGCGCCCGTTTCCGGCCCGCCGTCTCCCTGCTCCCGGCCATTGGCCTTGCACGCGTACATCGCCGCGTCGGCGCGGGCCACAAGGGCCTTCATCGATTCGCCTGGAGCGTACTCCGCGAGGCCGATGGACGCATCCAGTCTGAGCCGGATGGCGCCGGTCTTGCCGGCAACCGTGTAATCCCCGCACACCCACTGTCTGAGCCGCTCGATCCGCTCGTTGGCCTCTTCGCGGCTGCAATCGAACAAAATTAGGAACTCATCGCCGCCCCATCGACCGATCACGTCGGTAGCGCGGCAAACCGAACGCAGCTCTCCGGCAAATTCTTTGAGCAGATCGTCGCCGGCCGCATGGCCGTGCGCGTCGTTCACGCGCTTGAAGTCGTCGATATCGACCATCACCAGGCAGAACCTGGCGCCGGCCGTAATGCGGCTTTCGATGTGGCTTTCCGTGCAGAGCCGGCTGCGCACCCCGGTCAGCGCGTCGCGCGAGGCAATTTCTTCGGCCTCCTCCAGCTTGGCCTGGTAGGTCGAAACCTGTTTACGCAGCTCCTCTGCGGCCGCCTTGCCTTCCTCTGTCATGCGCGCGATGGAGCTCTTCAGCTCCGCCGCGCTCTGCTCAATCGAGGCGCGAATCTCGGTCAGGTCGTCGAGGCTGGCGATCCTCTTGAGCCGCTCCGTCACCTGGTTCATCTGTCCGGCGCAGCGCTGGTCGCGCGCTCCTACCCCTTCGGCGGCGCGCGCCATCACCAGCAACAGCTCCTTCACCTCCTTGGCCTTCTCCCGGTAGTGCCGCGCCGTAAGCATGCCCCAATCCCGCAACTGCTCCTGCACGCCCCGGTCGGTGGCTTCCACGGCTTCGCGCGTCATGGCCGGATTCAGCCGCGCTCTCAGCTCCTCCAACCGCTGCTTCATGCCGCTGCCCAAGCCCGGGCAAGCGTCCAGACTGCAGGCGCCCATTTCCACCAGCGCCGAGCCATACGCCGCAAGCGCCATGGGAAGCATCCCAGCTGCTTCTGGCGGCGCTTCCTCAGGCGCCGCCTCCCAGGTCGAGTCCAGGTATTTTTTCAGCGAGATCATTGGCCGTCACTCCGCGCGCATCGTTCAATTGACCTGATTCTCTCCGTTTCTATCGGCAAATGACCGATTTTCTTAAGCCTCGGCGCAAAACCTAAGCGCCACGCCAACATCGACGATTACCTTTGATCGACTGCCTTTTCCGGCGCTTGGCGCTGGATAAGCTATTCAGGTGCATGCAGTTAGGTCGAATAAATTGAGATCGCGCGGGTTGATCTAGGTGCTAAGTTACTCTAGAACCCAAAACATGGTTACTAAAGCGCTATAGTAATCTTAAAGAAAAATGACGATTCTAGAGACCTTGGGGAAGACTCAACAGTCGTTGCAGGACAACTTCGGACCAATGCGCCTGGATTCAGGCCTATGCTCCTGAAAGAATTGCGGTCAGCAAACGGGCACGGTTGTCAGGTCGGAGCGGCCCATCCCCGGCGCAGACCCGGCATAACCGCATCAGCACGCAAGTTTCTCAAACGAGGAATTATGGAGAGGCCCTCGTGAACTGGAGTAAGTTGCCTGATCTGGGGGCCGTTGCGTTGTTCACGAGCGCCTTTGCCGCCGTCGCCCGCCAAAGCCAAACCCCCTCCTCCGGGCTCTGGCTGGTCGGCTGGGTCATGATCGTTTTTCACATTGCCGCCCTTATGTTCGCGGCGCTCCCTGGAGTTCCGGGACTTGTCGCCACCTTCCTCGCTCTCGCGACTCTGGCGTGGGCGGGCGTGCTCTTCATCTGGTCATCGGTTCCCTACCGGGACCAACCTTCCAGCATGGGGATGGTGGCGGGTCTCCTCGTTTCTTCGTCCCTGTACATCGGCCTATTGGTGCTGGCGCCTGGCTCCGCCTGGACCCTGACGCCGGTGGCGCTTCTCTTCGGCGTCTTGCCCCTGGTCATCACGGTCTACGCGATGCCGCAGTTCAATCATCCCTTGCGCTGGGTGGCGGTTGCTCTCTACTGCGGGCTCAGTGTTTTTCTCATCGTTTTTCAGAACCGGCCGAAAGCGGGCCATTCCGTAGCCCTGAATGCGGTCTTCTTCACCATTTATCTCGCTTGCTGCGTTCATTTCTGGTACGCCCACCGTCGCGCCACCACCGGGGCCTTCATTGTCATCGCGGGCTTTCTCTCCTGGGCTTCGGTCTTCGCGGCCGCGCCCGGGGTCAGCAGCCTGTTTCCCAGCGTGGGTCTCGAAAATGAGGTCTGGAACCTGCCCAAGTACGTCGTCGCCATGGGCATGATTCTGCTTCTGCTTGAGGATCAGATCGAACACAACAAACAACTGGCGCTCCACGACGAATTGACCGGCCTGCCCAACCGCCGCCTCTTTCAGGACCGCCTTGTGAACGCCCTCGAACGGGCCCGCCGCTCGGGATCCGAGGCCGCCCTCCTGCTGGTCGATCTCAATTACTTCAAGCTGGTGAACGACACCGAAGGCCATCACGTTGGCGATCTGCTGCTCAAGCGCATCGGAGAAATCTTCACTGGCCGCGTGCGCCGGACCGACACCGTCGCCCGGACCGGCGGCGACGAATTTTCCATCATCCTCGAGGAGCCCACCAGTCTTGCTGACGCCGAAAATGTCGCCCACTCCCTCATGCAGCTCCTTGACCGCCCAATCGAACTCGAAGGCCATCCCCTGAGCATCGGCGCCAGCATTGGCATTGCCGTTTTTCCTGGGGACGGTTCCAACGCTGACTCCCTTCGTATCGCAGCGGACCGGCACATGTACGCCGTCAAGCGCACCAGTCGCGGCCAAACCTTTGAAGGACCCTCCGCCGCGCGCCTGTCGCACGCCGTCCCGGCCGCGGAGGTCCAAGCCGGTCACTGACCTCGCCGCCGCATCGATAGCGGTTCTCCAGTTGCAGTAAAGCCATCCTCGAACCTTAGGTGGGGTTTCTTTCGGGTTGGGATTAAGGCTCTCTTGAGCCTAGGGCGCAGACCATCAGAACGCGTTCGCGTCCACCAGATCGATGATGGAATATCCATCCGCCAGAGCCCCATTCTGCACGACGAGCGTCCCGGGCACATAGTTCAGGGCGTACTGCAGGCGCACGGCCACGCTGTTTGAAACATCGGAGCCCATGGCGACCGGACGCAGACGCGGGGGCCCGTCCTCGACCGAC
>JASHTU010000554.1 GCA_030040395.1 Acidobacteriaceae bacterium | reverse complement strand
TTGATGTGGCCCATGTAATGAATCGAGCGCGTGCCCTTGGCCGGCTTAAAGCTGCAGTCGAACACAGCCAGGTGCTCGGGCTTCACGCCCGGCGCCCCTTCGATGGTTCCCGTAGCGTCAATGTAGCTGACAATTGCGTTCACTTCATCGGGGCTGTAGCCCAACTTGAAAAGCGCGGCGGGAACCGTGTTGTTGACGATCTTGATCATTCCCCCGCCGACCAGCTTCTTGTACTTCACCAGCGCCAAATCGGGTTCGATGCCCGTGGTGTCGCAATCCATCATGAAGCCGATGGTGCCTGTGGGCGCCAGCACCGTGGTCTGCGAGTTGCGATAACCGTGGCGCTCGCCGTAAAAGAGCGCCATGTCCCACGAGTCGCGGCTGGCTTCGATGAGGGCGTCAAGCTGCGGCGTCGTGAACGGCTCACCGCTCTGCCCCGACTTGCCGATATTGTTCACCTCCGCGCGGTGCATGCGGATCACGTCGAGGAACGGTTCGCGGTTGACGTAGAATCCCGGGCAGGCCCCGCCCTGGCGCGCGGTGTCGCCGGCGGTCTGCGCGGTCAGCGGCGTGGCCGAGGCCAGCGGCGGGCATTGCGCGGCGATGATCGCCGACTGCAGGTAGGCCTGGCCGGTCATGATGGCCGTCATCGCCGCCGCCAAATCGCGGCCGGCAGCGGAGTCGTAAGGCAGCCCGAACGACATCAGCAGCGCGCCCAGGTTCGCGTAGCCCAGGCCCAGCGGCCGGTAGTCGTGCGAGTTGCGCGCTATCGACTCGGTGGGATACCCGGAATTGTCAACCAAGATCTCCATCGCCGTGATCATCATTGAGATGGCGTGACGGTACGCCGGAATATCGAACGTCCCCGCCGCCGTCACGAACTTGAGCAGGTTGAAGCTGGCCAGGTTGCACGCCGAGTTGTCCAGAAACATGTACTCCGAGCAGGGATTCGAGGCGTTGATCCGCGCCGTGTTCTTGCTCGTGTGCCAGCGGTTGATCGTCGAGTCGAACTGCATGCCGGGGTCGCCGCAAAGCCACGTGGCTTCCGCGATCTTGTGCATGATCTCGCGGGCCTTCAAGGTCTTCACCGCCTGGTGGCCTCGCACCGTGTAGGTGGTGAAGTCGCCGTCGGACTCATAAGAACGCATGAACTCGTCCGAAACACGGACAGAATTATTCGCGTTCTGGAAAAAGATCGACGAATAGGCTTCCGAGTCCGGCCCCGAACCATCGTAGCCGGCGCGGATCAGTGTGTAAGCCTTGGCTTCTTCCTTGGCCTTGCACTCGATGAACTCCACGATGTCGGGGTGGTCCACGTTGAGGATCACCATCTTGGCGGCGCGCCGCGTCTTGCCGCCGGACTTAATAACCCCCGCAAAGGCGTCGAAGCCGCGCATAAAGCTCAGCGGCCCCGAGGCCTGCCCGCCGCCCGATAGGTGCTCCATCGAGCCGCGGATCGAGGAGAGATTGGTCCCCGTACCTGAGCCCCACTTGAATAACATTCCCTCGGTCTTGGCCAGGGTGAGGATGGAGTCGAGCGAGTCGTCCACGGCGTTGATAAAGCAAGCCGAGCACTGCGGATTGCGATAGCCGGTGGCCGAGTACTTCACCCCGCCCGTGGCCGCGTCCCAGTGCCAGTTCTGGCCATCGGCCTCCGGTTCCAGCCGGTCGCAGCCTACGTTGAACCACACCGGCGAATTGAAAGCGGCCCTTTGCGTGAGCAGCATCGCGGCCAGCTCGTCGTGGAAGATTTGGGCGTCGACAGGAGACGCAAAGTATCCGCCGGCGATGCCCCAATCCCGCACAGTCTCCGCCACCCGCGCCACGAGTTGCCGCACCCCGGTTTCGCGCTCCGGCGTGCCCAACTGGCCGTGGAGGTACTTCGAGGCCACGATGTTGGTTGCGGTCATCGACCAGTCGGCCGGGACCTCGACGTCCTTCTGCTCAAAGATGGTGTTGCCCTTGGTGTCGCTGATGACGGCCGTGCGCCGCTCCCACTGGAGCTCGTCGTAAGGCGACACGCCCTCCTTGGAAAAACGGCGGCTGAAGGTCAGTCCGCCTGGAGCCAGCGTCGCCTGAAATGCCGCGGCAGATGTTTGAAGATGGGTCTCGCTCATGGAATCCTCTCGATCGGCAAATTCGGTGAAACCGCCATCCCCCGGCGCCTGTGAGCCGGGCTGAGATGGCGTGGAGCAATCAACAACGTTCGGGAACTGGGATCGTAAAATGCCGCGAATCGATGACCCTTCAGCGGCCCTCCAGCGCGTCCTTGCGCCGGTCTTCCGTAATAATCCGATATGAAGCGGTTTCCACATCAATTGCCGCCCTGAACCACCCCGCCTGCGAAGGCTTTCCCTTGGGGTAAAGCCCCTCTGGAAGCGGTCGCCGCGGGCTTGGCCAATGTGAAACCGCGGTTAAAGCCGCAGATGAAAAAATACCGCTCTCTGTAGTAGATGTCAACAAGTCACCGCTATATATTGTATTTTCTTTTCATTTGGGGCGCCAAATGGCCCAATTGCGGCTATTTCGCTGTGGAAAGCCGGATTCAGCCAACCAAGGCGCGGCATTGGGGGTCCGCAGGCAGCCGAAAAGCCCCCCAAAAAACGCCGGATCGCAGCTCCTCAGCAAGACTAGACTTGCTTGCGGGCCGGTTCAAGGCGCGGAAACGGTACGGATTTGTGGACAACCGGTTCGAGAATCGAAGGACTCGATTCGTGGCGCCCCCGGCTCGCTTAGCGAAAAGCGGCAAGTTGCTCCCGCCGCCATGTGAAACCGCGCCCTTATGTTCTTGGCCCGGCAAAAGGCGTCGCGTGATCGCGAATCAGGTAAGCGCCTGTCTCAGTTCCGCAAAATCGCCGTTCCAAAATCGCCCCTCATTGGCCGTCAAGAAAAGCGCGCACCGCCGGATTCAGCGTGCCGGCTTCGCAACCTGTAGCCACATGGCCGCAGTCGCTTTTGAGCACCAGCGTCCGCGCTCCAATCAGCCGCGCAAAGTCCAGCGCCGGCTCGGGATTCACCATGTGGTCCTGCGCGGAAGAGACAATCAGCACCTTGGCCTTCACGCGCCCTGCCGCGACTTCCATGCTGCCTCCATGAGCCACGTCCAGATGCACGACCGCATCGAGCTGCGCCAGCCAGTCGTTTGCGTCGAAGGGCAGAATGCCGTCCCCGCGCCACTTCGCGTACTCCTCGTCGAACACCGCCGGGGCATGGGTGCGGGCAAAGTTCGCCGGGGAAGTTAGATTCATTTGCCAGATCAGCTGGGCCAAAGGCGCCGGCGGAGACTGCGTGTAGCGGCCATCCTTCCATCCCGGATCCGATTTCACCGCGTCCATGTCGGTGCGGTAGAGCAACAGATCGCGGCTGTCGGGTCGCGGCGAGCCGACGATCGGGATCGCCTCATCCATGAAGCTCGGATAATCGACCATCCATTCGAAGCTCTGGATGCCGCCCATGGAGATGCCCATGACGGCGTGCAGGTGAGTCAGATGGAGGGTCTCCGTCACCAGGCGGTGCTCTGAGTTCACCATGTCCTGGATGGTCAAGGCGGGGAAATCGGGACCATGCTGCGTGGCGGAGTTGGAAGGTGAAGACGAGACGCCGTCGCCCAGCGCGTCGACGGCGATCACAAAGTATTTTGCGGGATCGACTAACCCATTTGCGCCGATGGAATCGGCCAGGTTCGCGCTCGTACCGGAAAACCAGGTGGGAAAGAGCACGGCGTTCGAGCGCTGTCCGTTGAGTTTGCCCCATACCCGGTAGCCGAGGCGGCAATTTTCGATCTCCTGTCCGCTCGTGAGCTTGCAGACGCCCAACTCCGCGAGCTGCTGGCTCCCGTCAGCCGTGGGCTGCGGCGTCTGGCCGGCGCTTCCCGTTGCGCTCGCCGCGGTCACCGCCACAACAGTCGTAAGCACGAACAAAAACACCGGTTTTCCCATACCCATGAGAGTGTACACGCCTCATAAGCTACGCAAGGCCGTCGAAGTCGCCAGGCCAGGCCATCCGCTGTGGGAGCGCCTGCAAAATCCAAGCTTCTTGGTTTGGCGGCGCACCGTGATTCGCGACTCAGCGGTAGGTGGAGCAAGGGAAAAATGTCGCACAATCGGCGCAAGAGCGCAGAACGCAGGGCGAAGGGTTTTTGAACGTCATAGTTACCACCAAACTTCCGGAATGAAAATTCTGCCCGTCGCGGGCGCATCACCGGCAACGTGGACACTACCCCGAACCCGCCCCGCACAGAATCACCACCCCGGCCGCCTTCGGATTCTGTTCTATCCGGCAAATGTTCTACTTCAGACGGCGAACACCCGGCACGCGACCGAATGCAGTGTCGAACGTGATGACCTCGCCGGCGCCGGACCCGAAAGAAATCTCTGCGATTAAGTGGTCGGCGAAGCCGGCCGCGCCTTTGCGGGAAGCCTCTAAAGCTTTCCAGGCAACGGGCGCCGACTCCGCGGTCACACCCCTCGTCTGGAGAAGGCCCTCGATTGTGTCCAGAACCTTTCCCCTGTCCCATCTGCCGCGAAGCACCCACGACAGTTCAGCCAGCACCAGGAGCGGAACGAATACTCCACCCGCCGAACGCGCTTCCGCAAGCGCTGAACGAGCTTTTCGGGCTTGCGCCG
>JASHTU010000553.1 GCA_030040395.1 Acidobacteriaceae bacterium | reverse complement strand
GAGGGCGAATCCGCCGGCGCGTCCTCACCCCACTTCTTCATAAGCGCGGCGCAGCATCTGCCGCATCAACGCAACCATGTAGGCGTTATCGATGCGACGATTCACGTCGCTGACAATTCCCGGATAGTGGTCCGGAATCAGCGATGCGGTTGAACGCACCTGGCGCAGGGCTTTCATGAGCTGGTACATGTCCGCGTATCCGTCGTCCTGAAAGGTCTCATGGAAGCGCGGCAGCGGCGAGCTGACATTGCGAAAATGGATGGTGAACAGTCTTCCGCGGCTGCCGAAATCCTGGATCATGCCGGCCGGATCCTTGCCCATTGCGTCGCCGCCCTCCAGCCATGTGCCAAGACACAGACAGAGTCCCCAGTTCTTGCTTCCGCCCGCGGCCACTTCCTCGGCGTGCTTGTAGCCTGCATAGTTGATAAAGACCTTCGCTACCCCGTTCATCGGCGTGATCGGCGGATCGTCGGGGTGATGCGCCAGCAGAATGTTGGCCTTTTCAGCCACGGGCAGCACCGCTTTGAGAAAGTAAGTGTAATTCGCCCAGATATCCTCGGCGGAGTAGTTCCGGTCGGACATCGGCTCCTCGATCTTCTCCCGGAAATCGTCCACGCTGAACTCGCGCGCCATGTAGCCGCGCGGGGTGGTGATCATGTTGGTGGTGTACGTGTTACCGGGGTGAAAATCGATGTGCGAGGTGCGAATGCCCAAGCGGCCGCAGTCGGTGAGAAAGGTGTTGAACCGGTCGATGTCCTCATCCCGGCCCGGCTGTCCGAGCTGAATGCGCAGCGATCGATAAGCTTCCATCAGCGCGGAATCGATCTTGATGCCGTACTGTGCGAAGCGCTCCCGCGTCCTGCGGATGTCGTCATACGAGGCGCCGTTCCCGAAGTCGGCATGAACCCAGCGCAGCCCGATCTGCTTGAGAAACAGCAATTCCTCATCCGTGGTGTCTTTAACGGTGACTTTGACCGCGATCTTCGTGCCCTCTTCCCCATCCTCGTCCTTATGCGCGGGACGGGGAGCAGCAAGCCCAAAGGCGGAGCCCGGCGCCGCACCGTAAGCCGCCGCGGCCAACAAGGGAAATTTGAGAAAGTCGCGGCGAGCCGGCAGAGGCGGCTCACCATAGGTCTTTAAGTGGATGCGCGTCGCCATCCTCCCTCCCTGGCCGGCTCGTCAATGGAGCCGGCGTTCCCCTGGGCAACCGCGCCAGCCCTATCGAAAAGGTGCGGTTGCGATCAAGATACCACCCCAACGGCCCCGCGCCTCGCTTCAACTTTGGCGGCAAACCATAGCGGCGGAAATCGGAGAACCGCCGCAGGATCAGCTTCTAGACCCGCCGCAGAACCGGCGCCTCGCTGCGCTTGGGAAACCATCTTCGCGCTTGACGATCCCGACGACTTCTTTCAGAATCAATCTCGCCAGCGTTTGTGCGTTCCGACCCCCGGATCAGAATTCCCCTGAATTCTGATTGACATCAGGAATCCGCACCCTCCTTATCCCAGAGAGGATCAACCATGGCCAGTCAAGTTTCCGAAACCTTCGAAGAACGCTTCACGGCGCAAGTCAATCCCGGAGGCATTCCTGCCATTGATCCCGGAATCAAAGTGCTGATTGTGGACGATCATCCGGTGGTTCGCGTTGGACTGCGGACAATGTTAGAGAGCGAGGCGAACATTGAGGTCATCGGCATGGCGGAATCCGCCAAGGAGGCAGTGACGGAAGTCCGTAAGATCAAGCCGGATGTCATCCTTATGGATCTGCGCATGCCCGAAGTGGATGGCATGAAGGCGATCGAAGAACTCCGCGGCATCCGGCCTGATTTGCGCATTCTGGTTCTCACCAATTACGAGGCGGACGAAGATATCCTTCGTGCGCTTCAGGCGGGAGCAATGGGGTATCTGCTCAAGAACAGTCCCCAGGAAACGATTGTTCAGGCGATCAAGATGGTTCATGCCAATGTGCACTGCGTTCCGCCACACATCAACGAACGTCTGTTGCAGATGATCAGCCGCGAGAAACTTACCGAACGCGAGCTTGAGGTTCTGACATTGGCGGCCAAGGGAAAGTCGAATAAAGCGATCGCAAAGCAGCTTTTCATCAGCGACAAGACAGCGCGAAACCATGTTGCAAGTTGTCTTGTGAAACTGGGATGCGGAAGTAGAACAGAAGCAGTCACAACGGCCATTCAACGAGGGCTTATACGCCTTTCGGAATAGATCAAAAGGAGCGGCCCCGGCAACCGTCTTGTCGCGATTGATTGAAGACGACAGGCGCCGGCCGGCTTACCTGTCAATTGGCGCGGTGCGGAAGATCTTCATCGCCTTTGTGAATATTCGTTTTCCAGGCTGCGGCTTCCTCAAAATCGCCTTGACGCGCACCTGGGTCCCGCGGCCAGAGTGACTGACGATTTGCAAAATGGCCGCCATGTCACGGGCCCGTTTTTGCATCCCGCGAATGCCGAAGCCTGCGGCTTCAGGACGGAATTCGAATCCGCAGCCATCATCCTCCACAATCAGCTCAACACTGCCGCCCTCGTAAACCAGGCTGATGGTCATCAAGGTGGGGGCTGCATGGGTCACCGCGTTCGCAATCGCCTCCCGTCCGATATGCAGGAACGCGTCCGCAAGTCGCAGGTTCAGTGCGATGGGATTCCCGTATATCTGCGCCTTCGTTCCTATTTTATCGCCTCCGATTTTGAGCGCCGTCTGCGCCAGGACTCCCAAGAGGTCCTGCGCAAGCAGAGGCGCGGAGGAACCAAGCATTGCAATTGTGCGACTGGCCTCCTCATGGCAGTTGCGAATAAGTTGATAGGCAATGCTCAACTGGTCAGCGATTTGATGGTAGTTAGGATTCTCCGATCGCAAGATGCTGTTCTTGATTCCTTGAATCTGATATCCAATTCCGGCGAATCCTTGCGCCATTGTGTCGTGAATTTCGTGAGCAAGGCGCTCACGCTCTTGAGTGATGGTATATACCTTCCATTGCCGAATGCGGAAGTAAGCAAGCTGCGTGAGCAATGCAATCACCAGGGTGACCGCAAACAGCATTCCCGCGTGCCAAGGCGTCCACCAAGGAGGGCCGGGAACCACTTCCAACCTCTCCACCGAGCCAGCGTGCTTGCGCAATTCCTCATAATCATTCCAACCGGCTTCCTTCACGCTAACATTGCGCCACATGGCGCCGGCATTCAACGAACGCAAACCGATTCGCCCATTCTGCAGACAAGTTGTCTCGGTAAACGCAATCCATGCCTTTTGCGAAGTCGTCAGATTCTGGACAGACGCAGCAATATGGCAACCGTATGCGGTTATCAGAAGCCGATACCACACGCCCGAGTTAACGCCCCCTGGAATATGAACGGGGCGCGCCTCTGTCCAGCCGAAAGCGGCGCGACCGATAACCATCGTTCCATCCAAAGTTCGAAGGCCAACATAGTATCCATTGTAAGTATCGGTCCCTTCCTTTTCATCGCTTGACCGGACGATGACGCCCATGTCGGCGTTATCTCCTTCAAAGCTGATGTCAGCGCTCATCGTGTAATTTCTCCAAGTCCTGGAGCCTGTGAGGAGTTTTGCGCCGCGCTCGTAAGAGTCGTTCCGGATAACGCCATCGACAATATTCCACCTTCCGCCAATGGGGGTCCACCCATTCAATCGCCCTGACTGGAATTCGTAAGAACGTGACGGAACTGCTTTCCCGGCAAAGTACCAGTGCGCCCACCAAACGGAATACGCGAAACTGAAGGCGAAAAATGCAACCGCAAGAAAACGTATGGGGATTGAACGTGTCAGCCGCATTCTTGCCCTCCCGAATCTACGCCCAGCATCTGCCAGGTGCTTGCTGGCTAAGTCTCCTAATCATAATCCTCGAGAATATGGGCGGGCAGTAAGGGAAATGACCAAAATCGTACTGCGTCTAATTGGCGTGAGGCTCATCTTGTGTAACTGCTGAAGGGCGCCAAGTTGCTGCGGAACGCGACATGCGGGGCAGGTGACCTGATCAGGGCTTGCTCTTGTCCGTGGGCAGCAACGCCGGGTTGCCTTCGTCGAGCTGGGGAAAGCTACCGGAGATCAGGTTCGCGCTGAGACCGCCGGCTGCGCAAGCGGCAGCGCACTCCGTCGCGCACCGCGTCGAAAAGGGACGCGATCGGGCAGGACATAAAGTCCCCGCTGTGCCGCTGATTGAGCTATCGCCTCAGAGAAAGCTCCCCGATGAGCAGTTAGAACTCATGGCCCCGCGACAGTCCTCGCGGCCCACTTTCTCCACAGCAATGGATCGGCCAGCATCTTGATGTAGACCCCGCCGACCACCGAGCGGGCCTGAAAGCCAACCTGCTTCGCGGTGATCGTGTCGTACCAATCGGTCATCGGAACGCGGTCGGGGGTGTCGTTCAAAAACTTGAAGACCGGGTGCACGAGAGTCTGAAAATCGGCGCCATCGGCAGCCATGGTTGCGGTCCATAGCTCCCAATCCAGCTTGGTGTAAGTGGCGCGGTTGTCCAGGGGAAGCCCATACGGGTTGAGGCGCTTCTTATAGAAGGCAATCTCCTCGGCGCTCACTTCCTCGGGGAAGAGGTTCAAGTCCAGGATCTTGTCCCACACCAGGTTATATTTCTGGCTCCAGGTTCCGGATTTGTCGAACGCCAGCCGATAGTGATCGCCTTCCCGCGCCAGGCCGATCCACTGACCGGCCATCTTCCTGGCCGCTGCGGCGAAATGCTGCGCGGTCTCCGGCTGTTCGAGCCGGGCGGCAAGCTGCGCATACGCTCCCAACGCCTCGATGGCCTTGATCGAAAGGTTGGCGTTGTGCGCCAGGTGTCCTGCGAAATCGTCCGTGCAGAGCTGATTCTCCGGATCCAGCCCGTTCGCCATCAGGTACTCCGCCCATTTCGTTAACAGCGGCCAATGCCGCCGGGCAAAGTCGGCGTTCCCCTCCGCGTGGGCCGTCGCCGCCACGAGCAGAAGGATGTCGCCCGACTCTTCCACCGGCATCTGGTCTTCCTCGCTCACCTCGCCGCCGCCATATTGCTGTCCGTCGGCGAGCGGATAAACGCCCAGATCGTGGGGAGCAAAAGGAAATTTCCAGCGCGGCGTCTCCGCATAGCGAAGCACCGGCTCCAACTGCGCCTCCACCAGTTTCGGATTCAGCAGCAGAAACATCGGCGCCGAGGGATAAATCACATCCACCGTGGAGATGGATCCATTGCTGAAATTCTCTTTGGGCATAAAAAACGCCGTTCCATCGACATCCGCCACCAGCTTATGAGCCGCAATCGCCTGCTGAAAGGCTAGCGTGGCAATGGCCGCATATTCGGGACCGCCGGCGCGGACAAGATCGCCCTCGAGAGAGGTGTCGAATGTCTGCGAGCGCGCCTCCAGCGCCGGATACTGCTGTTCTGCGGCTTCCA
>JASHTU010000054.1 GCA_030040395.1 Acidobacteriaceae bacterium | reverse complement strand
GGCGGATATTGCTTGTGCGTGGGCGAGCCGGGAAGGGCCCAGTCGGGAACCTGGGGCGTCGGGGACGGCTGCGGGGAAGCCTGGGACTGAGCCGCAGCGCCAGCAATGGCCGGGCTGACGATGCAACAGAAAAGCGCTGCGAAAACGAGGCGCGTGGGGCGAGAGACACAGGGTAAAAAGCTCATGCCAGCCAAACTAGCAGAAGAAAACGGCCGCGCGCCACGTTACGTGGATTTGCGCGTACGGTCGCAATCGGCTGGCGAGCCGGCTGGGGTTACGGGTGATGGAGTGGTTGATCCACAGGGCGGCTGGAGCGGTGGGGATGCGGCGGTCCGGCGGGAGGTGACAGAAGAGAAAAATGACGCGCAGAAATTAGAAGCGCCCGAGACCCAGGGCGGATCCCAGGCGCTAGAGCAGCCCTCCCCCAGAACTGCTCACGGAAGTGAATATTCGGTCATTCGCAGCAAAATAGCAAGCAATCTTAGGTAATAGCGCAGTAATAGCTAATTTGGGTGATTATCTAAAATGGCGCCACGCCAGCGAAAAGATAACCCGAAGATAAACCTCAGGTTGGAAGCATGGCGGGATGGCTTTGAGGCGCGAGCGCGACGCGGATAAGCTGGCTGGCTCCGCCGGTGACGAACTTGCATGGGAGCACTTCGGCTTGGCCGGGCGGCTCACACGCCTTGGCGACCGCGCAGGCGGCCGCGGAGAGATTTTCCTGATTGTCGACCACGATGAGGATCGCTGGGCCGGCCCCGCTGAGGGCGGCGCCCAGAATGCCGTGGGCGCCCACCAGGGGAAGCAGCAGCGGCAGCAGGGGGCAGAAAGGCGCGCGATAGGGCTGGTGGATGCGGTCACGCATGGCGATGGGGAGGAATTCGGCGCGGCCAGAGGCGAAAGCGAGGCCGAGGAGGGCCGCCGACTGGAGATTGGCAACCACATCGGCGAGGGGGTAGCTGTGCGGCAGCACGGCGCGCGCCTTGCTGGTGGCCAGCGGCTCGGCGGGCAGCACCACGAGGGCGCGCCACTGGGCCGGAGGGGCGATGTGGGCGGCGACAACATGGGGTCCATCGCAAGCGGCGGCAACAAACCCACCGAGCCAGCAGGCGGCTACGTTGTCGGGATGGCCTTCGAGGGCGTAGGCCTCGTCGAGGATGCGGCCGGTGGACCAGCCGAGCCCGCCGAAATGGACGGCGAGGGCGATGGCCGCCAATCGGCTGGCTGCGGACGAGCCGCAGCCCATGCCCAGAGGAATGCCGTTGGCCATGCGGATGGCCAGGGGCGTGATGGAGCGGTGATTGGATTGGAGAAGCTGCTTGTAGGTTTCGAGGATGAGGTTGTCTTGGAGTTGGGCGCAGCGGTCGGCGTCGCGGCCGGTGGCGGTAATGGAGAACGCGGCGGCGGGCTCGGCGTCGATCTCGAGATAGAAATCGAGGGCCACGGCCAAGGCGTCGAAGCCGGGACCGAGATTGGCGGAAGTCGCGGGCAGGCGCAAGCGGAGAGCGCCGACGGCGGGCATTTCAGGATCGCTCATCCCAATTGGCCCTTTAATGCATGGAGCACCGCGGGTGTAGTCGCGTCCACGACGACGGCGTTGCGGCGCAGCTTTTCAATCTCCGCAGAGATCTTCGAATTCGGACCGCCGGTTTCCTCGGGGGTGAGCAGCTTGCCGCGGTGGAAGTCAATGGTGTAGTCGGCGTCTTTGAGGGTGTGGCCGGTGAGCACCAGGACCACCGTATCTGCCGCGGCGATGGCGCCTTGCGCGCGCAGCTTTTTGAGGCCGGCGAGGGTGACCGCGGAAGCCGGCTCGCAGCCCAGGCCCTCGGCGCCGATTTCGGCCTTGGCGACGGCAATCTCGGCTTCAGAGACATCGAGGCACCAGCCGCAGGTTTCCTGAATGACGCGCGCGGCCTTGCGCCACGATGCGGGGTTGCCGATGCGAATGGCGGAGGCGCGGGTGTGGGCCTCGACGGGCACAAGGGAGGCGCCGCGATTAGCGGCCAGGCTGCGCACCAGGGGATTGGCGCCTTGGGCCTGGATGACGGAGATGCGCGGCAAGCGCGCCACCAGGCCCAACTCCTTGAGCTCGCGAAAGCCCTTGCCTAGCGCCGAACTGTTGGCCAGGTTGCCGCCGGGCACGATGAGATGGTCGGGCACGTTCCAGTCGAAGGATTCGGCGATTTCGAAGGCCGGGGTCTTTTGTCCTTCGAGCCGGTACGGGTTGACGGAATTGAGCAAGTAGATGGGGGCCTGGCGGACAATTTCAGTGAGCACGCGCACGCAGCCATCGAAATCGGTTTTAAGCTGGCAGGTGAGGGCACCGTAATCCATGGCCTGGGAGAGCTTGCCCCACGCGATTTTGCCTTCGGGGATGAGCACCAGGCTGCGCAGACCGGCGCGCGCGGCGTAAGCGGCCATGGCGGCTGAGGTATTTCCCGTGGATGCGCAGGCCACCCACTGGAAGCCGCGCTCGCGGGCGACGCTCAGGGCCGCGGTCATGCCCGTATCTTTGAAGGAGCCGGTGGGGTTCATGCCCTGGTGTTTGGCGAAGAGCTGGTCGATGCCGAGGGTTTTGGCGGAGCGCGGGAGGTGGTAGAGGGGCGTGTTGCCTTCGCGGAGAGTCACGGCGTCGCCAAAGCTGTCGAGGATGGGCAACAATTCGCGAAAGCGCCACACGCCAGACTGATCGAGCGCTTCAGAGGAGCAGCGCCGCTCGCGCCAGAGCCATTTGAGCGCTCCGGGATTGGGCCGGTCGGCCCCACGGCGGTCCACCCAGCCGGGAAACTCGACCTCGAACAGATCCCCGCACGCGGCGCAACGGAAATCCGGCTGCGCGTCTGCTCCGGCAATCCGGGCCCCACATCCGAAACACCGCAACTGGTGCAGATTGTCACTCATACCTGGTGTTAGCCTACCAGTGTGGAGCGAATTTTGCCGCGTGAGGGAGTGTTGACGCCGCGCATTCTGAGACGCTGGTTTCCCGTGCTTTTGAGGCGAAACCAGAGATCCTGTATCCCGTCAGAGTCAGTGGAGGGTCGACGCTCCGTGAGGTCGCGTCGACTTCCACCCCAGCGACCAAGACCACTCGCTGGGGACCCGGGACTTGAATGTGCGACTCTGAGACACACCTTCCTTGGTTTCTTTATGGGACTCGCCTTGGTGGCGCCCGCCGGCGCGCAAACCATGGTGCGCCTGGCGGCGGCCGCCGACCTCGAGCCGGTTTTGCCGCCCGTCCTCGCCGAATTTCAGCAGCAGACCGGCATCCGCGCTGAAGTGACATACAAAGCTTCGGCAATGCTTACCGCGCAGATCCTCAATGGGGCGCCCTTTGATTTATTTCTCTCCGCCGACCTCGGGTTTCCCGAACGGCTGATTGCGGCGGGCTTGGCGAACTCTGCCGCGCCCGTCACCTACGCCAAGGGCACTCTTGTCTTGTGGGAACGCAAGGACACGCATCTGCCGCCGCCGTCGCTGGCGCTGCTCCGCGACCGGAATTTGAGGCGGCTGGCGATCGCCAATCCAGAGCGCGCGCCGTACGGCCGCGCCGCTGTTGCCGCGCTCAAGAGTCTGAAGCTGTATGCGGCCCTGGAGCCGCGCCTGGCAACGGCTGAGAATATCTCCCAGGCGGCGCAATTTGCGGAGTCGGCGAACGCCCAAGCCGGCCTCATCTCGCTCACCTCGGCCTTGACGCCGGAGTTGGCTTCAAGCGGGCGGTATTTCGTCATTCCCCGCGATCTCTATCCGCCCATCGAGCAAGGAGCGGTGATCGTAAACAAGGCGCAAAATGGCGCCGCCGCGCGCAAGCTGCTGGACTTCCTGCTATCGCCGCCGGTGCAAGCCGAGCTTGCCAAGCGCGGCCTCACGCCGGTTCACTAAGAAGAACCATGGACTGGCAAGCGCTCGTTCTCTCCCTCAGATTAGCGGCGGCGACCACGGCGATCTTGCTGGCCGTTGCCGTGCCCCTGGCGGCGCTGCTGGTGCTGGGCCGCGGGCGCTGGCTGGCGATGGTGGATGCGCTTACCACGCTGCCGCTGGTTCTGCCGCCTACCGTGCTGGGTTTCTTCCTGCTGGTGCTGCTGGGGCCGCGCACCGCCTTCGGACGCGGAATAGCCGCACTGCTCGGCCATCCGCTGGCGTTTTCTTTCGATGGTCTGGTGGTGGGCTCGGTCATCTACAGCCTACCCTTCGCGGTGCAGCCGCTGGTGGCCGGCTTTGCCGCCGTGGACCCGGCGCTGGTGGATGCGGCGCGTCTGTTGGGCGCGGGCTCGATGCGGCTGGTGACGAGCCTGCTGGTTCCTTTGGCGCGGCGCTCGCTGGTGACTGCGGCGGTGCTCAGTTTTCTGCACACGGTGGGCGAGTTCGGCGTGGTGCTGATGCTGGGCGGCGACATTCCGGGGTCGACGCGCACATTGTCGATTGTGCTGTACGACCAGGTGGAGGATTTCAACTACGCGGCCGCCGACCGCACCGCGGCCGTTCTGCTGGGCATTTGCGTGGTGTTGCTGGCGGCGATTTACATGAGCGGCCAAATGCGAGGCGCAGCGCGCGGAGGCCGAGGTGCTTGAAATCGAGCTCGAAGCGCGGCGGGGAGGGTTTGCATTCCAGGTCGGATGCCGTTTGGCGGCGGAGTGGACGGTCGTTTTCGGCCCCTCGGGCTCTGGCAAGAGCACGCTGCTGCGCCTGCTCGCCGGACTGGACCGGGACCGACCCGGGGCAACGACAAGCGGCCGGGTAGTTTTCGACGGAGAAGTGCTGACGGACACCGGGCGCGGGCTGTGGGTGCGGCCCGGAGTGCGGCGCAGCGCGCTGGTAACGCAGCAGCCGGCGCTTTTTCCGCACCTGAGCGTTATCGCCAATGTCGGCTTTGGTTTGCGCCACCTCGATCGCACGGTGCGCGCCGAGCGCGTAGCGGAGATGCTTGAACTGGTTGGAGCCACGGAATTGGCCTCGCGCCATCCGCGCCAGCTCTCCGGCGGGCAGGCGCAGCGAATCGCGTTGGCGCGAGCGTTGGCTCCGGCGCCGAAGTTGTTGCTGCTGGACGAACCCTTTTCCGCGCTCGACGGCGCGGCCAGCGACGCCCTGCTCGATGGTCTGCAAAGCTGGCTGCGCCAGAACCGTGTACAGGCCGTAATGGCGACTCACGACGTGAGCGACGCGCTGGCCATCGGGGCGGAGGCGTTGCTGCTGCGCCAGGGGCGGATGGCGGCGTTGGGGCCAGCGAGAGAAGTGCTTGAACCGGAACGCAACCGTCTCGTCGAGCGTTTGGAGTCTCATTGAGGGCCGACCAGCACCGGCTCCATCTCCAGGCGAATGCCGAAACGGGCTTCGACGGCAGCGGCGATCTTGTCGGCGAGGGTGAGAATCTCCGCAGCGTTGGCGCCGCCGCGGTTGATGAGGGCGAGGGTGTGACGGGAAGAGATGCCGGCGCTGCCGAGCGCATAGCCTTTGGGAAATCCGGCCTGCTCGATGAGCCACGCGGCGGGAATCTTGACGCGCTCGGCGTTCCCGGGCCCCGGTTCGGCGGGGAAATGCGGTGGTGTACTGCGTGCGGCAATACTTCGGAAGAGCTTCTTGGTAATAACGGGATTCTTAAAGAAGCTGCCCGCGCTGCGGCAATCGGGGTCGCCGGGGACGATCAACATGCCTTTCGACTGGCGAATGCGGCGTACGGCGGCGGCTACCTCGGCGAGCGTGGGACTGGAGCAGGCGAGGAGACTGCTTTCGATGGCGCGGCGGACATCCGGGTAGCGCAGGGTGGGCGCGCCACCGGGCGTCAGGCGGTAATCGACGCGGGTCACGATGAAGCGGCCCCGATCGGTGGAGTTAAAGCGGCTGCGCCGATAGGTGAAGCCGCAGTCGGCAGCGCTTAGCTCAACGAAGGCGCGGTTGGCGAGGTCGAAGGCGCGAACGCGGTCGATGACGGAGGAAACCTCCTGACCGTACGCGCCCACATTTTGCACCGGCGTGCCGCCCACCGTGCCGGGAATGCCGGCCAAACACTCGATACCTGCCCACGAGGCTCTAAGGCTCCGCTCAAT
>JASHTU010000552.1 GCA_030040395.1 Acidobacteriaceae bacterium | reverse complement strand
CTCCGCCCCACAGCCACACCGGAACCCTCCACGAGCGGGGCGCGGCGACGGTTCCGCTCCTGGAGCGCCATTCACCAGATCTCCGAGTGCTGGATCTTTCTGCCGTTTCGAGCCTTGCGACCCTGCCAATGTCAAATGGCTGCGGAACGTGCGGACTTTGAGCGGGCGTCTCTTCCGGGCGGATTTCCGCGGGGCGCGGCGCCGCTGGCGGCGCGATCGCAGGCTCCTGCCGATTCGACTCCTGAAATGCTTCCGCCCCCGGAGGCTCCGTCGCCAGCGCCTTGCGCGGGCTCATTGGCTCGAGCCGTTTTTTGATCGTGTCGGCAAGCTTCCTAAGGTGCGGCTCCAGCGGCGGCGTCAGCGCGTCAAGCCAGTTTATGTTGCCGATAAAGAACGCGAGCGCCCTGGCGGGAAGAACGTCCTCGATTCGGACTGGCAGGATGGGAATGTCATGATGGGCCGCGCGCTCCACCTCGCGGCGAACTTGCGGCGAGGCGTTGGCGTCGGCCGTGAAGACCAGCACCATAATGCGCGCCTGCTCAATCGCGTCGATGATGGACTCGCCGTACTCCGCGCCGGGAACCACATCGCGGGGCGCGATCCAGCAGCAGATGCCTTCGCTCTCCAGCATGGCGCAGACCGCGTATGCGGTGGTTTTGTTCTTCGCGGAATAGCTGACGAAGACATCGTGCGCCATAGGGTCCAGCCCGTGAATTTGGAATCCAGGGGATGAGCGGCTACGGCCAATATACCGCAGATTGGAAAGGCAGGCGTGGCGGGGTTCTCCGATGGCCGAAGAGATCGGTGCAGAGGTGGCGGCAAGGCAGGACGGAAGAGTTGTGGGGGGTGTTTTCCCGGGTCCCGAAGGCGGGACCCGGGGGCCCATTGTGCACTGGGGGCAGCCCGGGATGCGGGCTACGCGCCTCACAGGTCGTAATACAGGAAGAACTCGTACGGGACCGGGCGCAGATTCACGGGCGCCAGTTCGCGCTCGCGCTTGTAGCTGATCCAGGTCTCGATAAGATCGGGCGTGAACACACCGCCTTCGAGCAGGAAAGCGTGATCTTTCTCAAGCGCGTCGAGAACCTCGCCCAGTGAGCCCGGCGTGCTCTTGATCTTCTTTGCTTCTTCCGCCCCCAGCTCATAGAGATCCTTGTCCCACGGCTCGCCGGGATCCATTTTGTGCTTGATTCCATCCAGGCCGGCCATGAGCAAGGCGGCGAAACAAAGATAGGGATTGGCGGAGGGGTCGGGGCAGCGGAACTCGATGCGCTTCGCCTTGGGGCTGGTCGAATAGACCGGGACGCGGCAGGCCGCTGAACGATTGCGCTGCGAGTAGGCCAGGTTGACCGGCGCCTCGTAGCCCGGCACCAGCCGGCGATAGGAGTTGGTGGTCGGTGCGCAGAAGGCCAGCAGCGCCGGCGCGTGTTTCAGCAGTCCACCGATATAGTGCTTCGCCGTCTCGCTGAGCAGCGCGTAGCCCTTGGGGTCGTAGAACACATTGGTGTCGCCCTTCCACAGGCTCTGGTGCACGTGCATCCCGGAGCCGTTATCGCCGAACAGCGGCTTGGGCATAAAAGTGGCCGTCATGCCGTGCTTCTTGGCGATCATGCGGATGATGTACTTGTAGTTCATCAGGTTGTCGGCCATCCGGACCAGGGGTCCGAAGCGCATGTCAATCTCGGCTTGGCCGGCCGTTCCCACTTCGTGGTGATGCACCTCAACCTTGACGCCTACGTCCTTCAGCGCGAGAAGGATCTCCGAACGCACATCCTGCAACTGGTCTGAGGGCGGCACCGGGAAATAGCCCTCTTTGTGGCGGAGCTTGTAGCCGAGGTTGGGGCTCTCCTCCCGCCCCGTGTTCCAGACTCCTTCGCGGGAATCGACGTAATAGTAGCCGCAGTGCGCATTCTGGTCGTAACGGACGCTATCGAAGATGTAGAACTCCGCTTCCGGCCCCCAAAAACTTGTATCGGCGACGCCGGTGGTCTTCAGGTGGGCTTCGGCCTTTTGCGCCACGTGACGAGGATCGCGAGTATAAGGCTTGCGGCTGAGAGGATCGAACACATTGCAGATCAGATTGATGGTCGGTATCTGGAGTACCGGATCGACGACAGCCGTCTCGGCGTCGGCGATCAACAACATGTCGCTTTCGTGAATATGTTGGAATCCGCGGATGCTCGAGCCGTCGAAACCGATTCCGGCGCTGAACAGGTCGTCCTCAAGGTCTTCAATAGGAATCGAAAAGTGCTGCCACATGCCCGGCAGGTCGATAAACCTGAGATCGACAATCTTCACACCGGCTTCCTTGGCAATTTTTCTTACATCATCGGGGGTGCGCGACATTCTTAACTTCTCCTTCTTGGGTTTTGGTTCGGTTTGGAACGGTGATCGTGAACTGAACGAAAGAGGCGCTTCTTCGCAGGACCTTCAATTCTACAGCCTCGGGGTTCCCGTATGTCAGCGCGTTACGCTGGAAAGGCGAATTCGCGTGGCTCAACCCAGGGCGCCGGCGGTTACGGAGGCTTTCACGAATTCTTTAGTCATCCTAGTTCGCGGGGTATAAGGATTTCATGAAGATTTCAAAAATAGCCGGTGCAAAATCCTGCACTTACCGGCGATGCACGATTAGCGTCATGAGCCACAGAGTGGCAACCGGAATGAGCGCCAGAGCCGTGTAGTAAAGCACACTGCGTGGCAAGCGCGGATTGCGGCGCCGCCTCTCCACTCCTCGTGGTCCTCGACGCATTACCTTCAAGAAAACCGTCTGGCTGCGGCTTCCTTCGGCTGCTGATTCCGGCGGGCGTATTTTTCCGGCGAAACACACTTCTCCTGCTAAAATCGCTTTACGCCTTCCACAGGTCCGCAGTGGGACTGGTAAAGAATCGCTCCTTTATCGATGTAGTTGGGGAAGCCCGCGCCGAGGAGGGCGGCGAAGGGGTCCTTTGCCCCGCACACCCGAACGCGAGGCCGAGCTTGGCCCCAATCCAACGGCATGGGAACGGCAGGTGGCTGGTTGTCCGGAATCGACATTCCGACCCGTTCTGTTTTTCACTCCGTGCGCTGGCGCGGCTCGCGGCCGGACCTGCGCCGGTTCATGCTGGAGTGTGTGCTGGGCGTCGCGGCCGTGCTGCTGGTGGCGTGGGTCACCCCCGGGCGCGGAAATCTTCTTCCGGACGCCGTAATCCTGTCTTTTCCCATCGTGCTTCTCGTCGCGTGGCTCTGCGGCTTCTGGCAGGCGGCGATCATGGCGCTAGCGGCGGTTGCGGTTCCGGATTGGATGGCGCGCTCCCTGGCGCCGGGATACGCCGCTATTGCAGCCGGTTTGGCCGCTCTGCTCACCCTGATCCTGACCGCGCTCATCGTCAGCCGGAGTTCCGAGCGCGCCGCCCGGCGAGCCAAAGAGGCTGAGAACTGGAGCGGCCAGACACGCGACCTCTATGAGTTCACGCGGCGCACCTTGCAGATCGATCTCCACGTCGAGCCGGGCGCGCAATTGGCGGAGATGATTCAGGAGATTTTTGCCTTGCAGGCGGTCGCGGTCTTCGACGCCGACCTGCACACTGTCTATCAAGCTGGTTTCTGGAACGCCGATCCGCAGGAACGGGCGCAGAGTGTCTACCATTTCGGCACATCTGACGACGACGCGGCGCTCGGACTTGTCCGGCGCGTGGTGCGGCTGGGAAGCGTGCCTGTGGGCAGCCTGATGATGCGCGGCGAAATCAAGCCTCTGGCCGCCGACGCCATCGCCTCGATGATCGCCGTTACCTTTGACCGCTTCCGCGCCGTCGCCAACGAGAGCCGCATCGAAGCCGAGCGCCGCGCTGAGCAGTTGCGCGCCACCGTGCTCGATAGCCTGGCGCACGCCTACAAGACGCCGTTGACAGCGATTCGCGCGGCCAGCACCGGATTAAGCGAGATGGGCGGGCTTTCCGCGGGCCAGGCAGAGTTGGTTGCGCTCATTAACGAACAGACCGGCCTGCTCAACGATCTAACCACGCGCTTGCTCACCACCGCGCGCCTCGACGCTGGAGAAGTCGCCGTGCACGCCGAGCCGGTGAGCGCCGGTTCGCTGGTCGACGAGGTGCTTACCGGGCTTAAGGACAGGCTGGCCGGCGCGCAGGTCGCGGTCGAACTGGAGAATGAAAACCTGGTGCTCTCGTGCGATCGCCGCTTGATGGTCACGCTGCTCACCCAGTATCTCGACAACGCGTGCAACTATTCCCACTTCGGCGCCGCCATCACCCTTGGCATCGCTTCAGCCACCGCGGAGACCATCTTCTCGGTGCACAGCTATGGGCCGGTGATCCCCATGGCCGACCGGGAGCGCATCTTCGACCGGTACTATCGCTCTTCGACATCGAGCCACACACCCGGCACGGGAATCGGCCTCTCGGTGGCCAAGCGCGTGGCTACGATTCATGGCGGGTATGTGTGGGTAACCAGCGACGAGCAGGAGGGAACCACGTTTTTCGCCGCCATTCCGGCAGCCAAGGAGAAAGGACGCGTTCGATGACTCAACCCGTCATTCGCATTCTCGTGGTCGATGACGAACCGGCCATCCGCAGGGCGCTGCGGCCGCCGCTGGCGGAGCTGGGTTTCCAGGTATCGGAGGCCTCGCGCGGCGAGGAAGCGCTGCTGGCGCTGCGCGCCGCCGCGTACGATGTGGTGCTTCTCGACATCAATATGCCTGGCCTCGGTGGCATCGAAACCCTGCGCCGCATCCGCACTTTCGCGCCGCGGCTGCCCGTGCTCATGCTCAGCGTGCGCGACCAGGAAGAAGACAAAGTGGAGGCCCTCGATCTCGGCGCCGACGATTACGTCACCAAGCCCTTCAGCACCCGCGAGCTGATTGCCCGCATCCGCACCGCCATTCGGCGCGTGGGGGCCCCGGCGCGCCCCAAGGATGCGCCCATCGAAATTGGCGAGATCCGCGTGGAACCGATGAAACGAAGCGTTACCAAGCGCGGCGAGCTGGTCCACCTCACCCGCAAGGAGTTCGACATTCTGCACTGCCTGATGAGCCGCGCCGGCCGCGTCGTAACCTACGCCAAGCTGCTCACCGCCGTGTGGGGCGCGGATTGCCGCGAAGAGGTCGAGTATCTGCGCACCTTCGTGCGCCAGTTGCGCAAGAAGATCGAAGACGATCCCTCCAGACCCGTGTACCTGCTCACCGACGTCGCCATGGGCTACCGCTTCGCCGACGCGCAGATGCTCAAGGACGAAATTGCGACCAGCGAAGATGGATCGAGGAACCCCGCATTTTCGCCGGAAGACGCACCCTGATCGCCAGGCGCAGCTTTTAGCTATTCGTCGTAGTGCAGGAGGCTGAAGACGTCGTACTCCGTGAACCGTTCGCGGCCCTTCAGGAAATCGAGCTCGACGGCAAATCCCAGCCCGGCGATTCTTCCGCCCAGTTGATTCACCAGTTTCACCGTCGCTTCCATCGTGCCTCCGGTAGCCAGCAAGTCGTCCACCAGCACCACGCTTTGCCCGGGTGCAATCGCGTCCATGTGAATCTCCAGGGTGTCGGAGCCGTACTCCAGGTCGTAGGTGACGCGCGCCACCGGCGCAGGCAGCTTGCGCGGCTTGCGCACGGGCACAAAGCCGGCGTTTAAGCGGTAGGCCAGCGCCGGCCCAAAGATGAACCCGCGCGCCTCGATGCCGAGCACCAAGTCGATCCTGCGCTCGATGTAGTGCGCCGCCAGCGCATCGATCAGTTGGGCAAAGCCGGTCTTATCTTTGAGCAGCGTGGTGATGTCGTAAAACAGAATGCCCGGCTTGGGAAAATCCGGAACAGTGCGCACCAGCTTTTTCAAATCGTCAACATTGACGGATTTTCTTTCAGCGGGCATGGATCGATTGCACTCCTCGACGCGGCGCCGGACCTTGATTTGGCTCGAGGGCAGACGCGAAATTACACGGGAAGGTAACAGAGGGATTCAGTTCGTCTTCCCTCCAAATTATAGGGGGCATCGATCGGAGAGCGGAGACGGGAGAGCGGGACCAGTGAAAAAGCAGGCAGCTCGAGACCAACGGACGAAGTGCGATTCATCTGGTCTCGGTGTGGATTCGGGCTCCGGTTCGCCGCATCATTGCCCTTCGTCGCTCCGCGAATCACATCGATTGCACCGGTAACAGCGTGAGGTCGTCGACCAGGCCCACTTCTTTTTGAACAAACGGCTCGCCATAGCGGACGCCGGCCAGCAGCCCGTAATGGCGCGCCTCGGCGAAAGTGCGCTCGCGAATCTCCTGTTCGGGAACGAAGAGGCCGCTGCCGGCAGCCTGGTTGAGGTATTGCGAACGATAGGCCATGAGCGCCTGGTGGCGCTGCTCGATGAACGGCGAAATGTCGACGACAAAGCTGGGACGCACGTCGGCGTAGAGGCTGGCGTAGACGATCTTAAAGGGACGGTGCGGCTCCGCTCCGGTCTCCAACTTCCTCAGACCGGAGAGAAAACACGCATCGTGGCCAAGGTTGGCGGTGATGGCGTGGTCGGGATGGCGCGCTTGCCAGTATGGCAGAATGACGACGCGGGGGCGAAGGCGGCGCAGCACGCGCACGATTTCCATGCGGTTGGGCAGCGTGTTTTCGATGGCACCGTCGGGAAGCGCGAGCGCCTGGCGCCAGCCAACGCCGAGCAGGCGGGCGGCCTCGGCGGCTTCACGGGCGCGCTCTTCGGCGCTCCCGCG
>JASHTU010000551.1 GCA_030040395.1 Acidobacteriaceae bacterium | reverse complement strand
TCGACATCGAAGTTCCTCCCCCGGCGAAATCCGCGAATACCGGCTCGACACCTTCTACGCCCGGCCAGAACAGCGGGATCGAAAAGGGACGCAACGGCGCCTACGTGCTGCACACCAACGTGGATGAGGTCCTGCTGAACTGCACGGTCATCGACTCCAAAGGGCAAACCGTGACGGATCTCACAAAAAGCGATTTTCGGGTGTGGGAGGATGGGGTTCCGCAGACTGTCACGGCTTATCTGCACCAGGACGAGCCGGTTTCGATGGGCATCCTGGTCGACAATTCGGGCTCCATGCGCGATAAACGCGGCGCCGTGAACATCGCCGCTCTCGATCTGTTGCGGGAATCCAATCGGCAGGACTCGGCGTTTATTGTGAACTTCTCCGATCGCGCTTATCTCGATCAGGGATTCACCTCCGATCTGGTCGCGCTCAACCGCGGCCTCTCGCGATTCGATTCCAAGGGCACAACCGCCCTCTACGACGCCGTGGCGGCGTCGGCCGATGAGCTATCGAAGCACGGCCCGCAGCGCAAGCAGGTGCTGCTGATCATCACGGACGGAGCGGACAACGCCTCGCGCCTGACTTTGGCGGAGACCATTCGCCGCGTGCAGAACCTGGGAGGGCCCGTGGTTTATTCCATCGGACTGCTCTATGACAGCGACAAGCAGGAAGCCAGCCGCGCGAGAAATGCTTTGGAAACCTTATCGGAAGAGACCGGCGGAGTGGCCTATTTTCCTAACTCCCTCGGGGATGTAGAGGCCATTGCAACGGACGTTGCGCGCGATATTCGCGAGCAATACACGGTGGCCTACGATTCCACCAAGCCGATGAGCCTCGGAGGCTACCGCTTTGTCCATGTCGAAGCCCGAGCGCCAAGACTGGGCAAACTCATTGTGCGAACAAAACGCGGCTATTACGCCAATCCAGCCAATCCCGCCCAGACCGCGCAGGAACAGAAGCCTTAGAGCACTTCTCCTTCACATGTAGCCCTTGCAATTTCAATCGATGGCAGCGATTCAGAAGGAGAAGTGCTATCAACCTCGCTCCTTCCGGCGTGGCGACAGGCAAGGCTAGAGGGCAGCAAAGGCGCGCCAAGCTTTCGGTCACTTGGTCATTCGCGCCGCGAGGACTGGCCTTGAACCGCCCCTCATGAGCGGGAAACTGCGACGATCCTTGCCGGTCTTAAGTTGGAAAGACTTGACCCACATCGGATGGCGCAGATCGGTTCTTCACAGGTGTTTCCGGCAATCAGTGCAGGCGGAAATCCACGTCGATCACCATCTGCACGGCAACGGCATGACCCTGGTAGGTCGCGGGTCTGAACTTATACTGCCGCACCGCCAGGAGGGCTTTCTGATCCAGACCCATGCCGAGGTGACGAGTTATGCGTAAATCCTGGGGATTGCCCTGAGCGTCCACGACCAGCTCAATCGAGACTGTGCCTTGATAATTGGCGCGGCGGGCCTGATCGGTAAACTCCGGTTCGACGGAATGGATGACTTGAGGCGCGGCCACGCCGCCGCCCACGCTCATCAAGCCTCCGCCAAAGCCGCCGCCACTGCCCGGACCCGAGCCCGCCCCCTGGCCCATGCCGATGCCGCCGCTCATGCCCATACCGAACCCGGATCGAATTCCACTGCCCTGCGAAGCCAACGCAATCTGCGGCGACTGGCTCGTCCCCAAATTGGGCATGTTATTGGTCATCGGCATCTTCACCTGCTCGGTCGGCTCAGTGGGCAGAATGGGTTGCTTGATGACGCTCGGCAATTGCGGAGGCGTGATATTGATCTTGGCCACCACCGGCGGCCGGCCCCGGAGCGGTTTCACCAGTTGGTGCGCGCCACCCCCGCCGCCTCCGCCCAGCGCCTTGGCCGCCGGCAACAGCGGAGGAGGCGCGGTTAAAGTGAAGTCCAGCCGGGTCACCACCGAATCCGCCGCCCTCATGGCCCGCTGCGAATTGAATCCCAGCCACAGCGCAACGGCGATCACCACCGCATGCACGACGAACGAAATCACCTTGGAAGACCGATCCCGCTTGAACAAGGATGGATCGAGTCCGCGAAACATAACCGCCGGGGCGGCAGCTGCTTCAGCGTTCGCTTTTCCCACGAGTTGCGGCAGCGGCTGCAACCGCACCGTAGATCCAACCTCCAAATCCACGGCGAGGGAGGAGCGATTATAGACAATCGGGCCCTTTGACAGCCTGCCTCTGTAATCGCGGAGTTGGTGGTCGCGTGAAATCGGCTTGGAACCCTTCGATGCAAGTTCGCTCATACAGTTTGGCGGGATCGTCCCGCATCCTCCCTTTTAGCGGTCGAAAGAAATAACTATCGCTCCATCGATTGCGTGTTTCCTCTATCCCGGGTGAGAGGCAATAAGCCGCCTTACCAGATGCCTTTGTCGCTGCCGGTAAGCTTCTGACCCACCGCCGCCGCTGTGGCAAGCCACGGCAGCAGGCTTAACCGCGCGCCATTGCGCAATTCTCCTTTCCCTAAAGTTCCCGCCAATTGGGAACCGTAGAGCCGGACGGACTGGGGCATGATGGGAATGCGCAAATAGCCGCGCTCGTAGTAGATTTTCTCGCCCCCAAAACTCGCCGCATTCCTGACGAATGGCGGCAGATCGAGACCAAATCCACGATAACTTTCAACGTATTCAGAAACAACCGTCATATAGGTGGCAACGCCTTCCCAGATGCCCGCACTCTGCGCCAGGCTGCGCAGGCCCTGGTAATCGATGAGATGCCGATCGGCCAGCGAGCCGCTATCCAGGATGTCGCAAAGACGGAAATAAAAATGGCGATACATGCGCTGCAGGGTGGAAATCATCAGGCGGTCGGGGATGGAC
>JASHTU010000550.1 GCA_030040395.1 Acidobacteriaceae bacterium | reverse complement strand
AAACCGCCATCGGCATTCTGCATTCGGTGCGCGAAGAGAATGTCGCGTTTCTCGAGTTTTCCAGGCATTTTCGGCGGCACGGGCTGCCCGTGCCCGAGATTTACACCGAGGATCTGGGCCACGGCGCCTACCTTGAAGAAGACCTGGGCGACGTCACCCTCTTCGAGTTTCTGGGCGCGCACCGCGAGGACGACATCATCGGCCCTGAAGCCGTTGAAGCCTATCGCAAGGTGGTGGCCGTGTTGCCGCGCTTTCAGGTCGAGGCTGCGGGCGACTTGAATTACAAAGTGTGTTACCCGCGTTCCAGCTTCGACCGCCAATCCATCGCATGGGACCTGAACTATTTCAAGTATTACTTCCTGCGCCTTGCCGGCGTGGCCTTCAACGAACAGGCGTTGGAGCAGGATTTCAGCCGGTTGATCAAGTTTCTGCTCACCGCCCGTCACGATTATTTTCTCTACCGCGACTTCCAATCGCGCAACATCATGCTGCGGGGCGGCCAGCCGTTTTTCCTCGATTACCAGGGCGGCCGCAGAGGGGCGCTGCAATACGACATCGCTTCCCTACTCTACGACGGCAAAGCCGACCTGCCGCCGGAGTTGCGGCGGCAATTACTCGACGCCTATCTCGACCGCCTGGCGGGCTTGATCGCGCTCGATCGCGCCGCGTTCATGGAGCATTATTACGCTTACGTCTACGTGCGCATCCTGCAGGCGCTGGGCGCTTACGGCTTTCGAGGCTTTTATGAGCGCAAAACCCACTTTTTGCAAAGTGTGCCCTACGCGCTCAAAAACCTGCGCTGGCTCGCTTCGCATGTCAGGCTGCCCATCGAACTGCCCGCGCTCCTCGAAGCTCTTGAGGCCATTACCGTCTCGGAGAAATTGCGGAACCTGGCCCCCGCGGCCGCGGGCTTGACGGTGCGCATTTTCAGCTTTTCCTTTCATCGCGCGCTACCCGTGGACGAATCGGGCCACGGCGGCGGATTTGTCTTCGACGCCCGCGGGCTACCCAATCCCGGCCGCGAACAGCGCTTCCGGAGCTTGACGGGCAAGGACGCCGAGGTCATCGACTATCTCGGCAACCAGGAAAGCGTGCGCCAGTTTCTGGCCCATACGGAGTCGCTTGTTGACGCCAGCGTGGCGAACTATCGGCAGCGCGGCTTTTCGAGCCTGATGGTATCCTTCGGCTGCACTGGCGGCCAGCACCGCTCGGTGTATCTAGCCGAGCAGTTAGCCAGGCATCTGCGCGGGACCAACGGCGTGGAGACAGTTGTTCGCCATATGGAGCTGGAGACGATGGGCAAATGAAGGCAATGGTTCTGGCCGCCGGCCTCGGCACGCGGCTGCACCCGCTTACCGCCGATCGGCCTAAGGCCTTGGTCACCGTGGCTGGCCGCACGCTGCTCGAGATCGCCCTCCGCCGCCTGCGGGGCTTCGGCGTGCGCGAGGTGATCGTCAACACGCATCACTTTCCCGGGATGATTGCGGAATACCTGGCCGCCCATCAAAACTTCGGCATGAAGATTGAACTCTCGCGCGAGGAAGTTCTGCTCGACACCGGCGGCGGTTTGAAAAAGGCCGCGTGGTTTTTCCTGGAGGGCGACGAAAAGTCCGACGAGCCTTTCATCGTCCACAATGTTGACGTCCTCAGCACCATCGATCTCGGGCGCATGGCCCGGTTTCATTTGGAGCACGCGGCACTGGCCACGTTGGCGGTTCAACAGCGCGAGACACCCCGTGCGCTACTCTTCGATGAGGCAGGCCGCCTTTGCGGCCGCCGCACCGGCCCGGCCGCGGGGGTTGAAGACGCGAACGCGGAAAATCTTCAGTTGGAGATGGTTCGCCCAGAGGCGACCGGGCAGGCGCTGGGCTTTTCCGGCATCCACGTCATCTCGCCCCGCCTGTTCGCAAAGATGCATGAGGAGGGCGCGTTTTCCATCATCTCCGCCTATCTGCGCCTGGCCGCGCAGGGTGAAAAGATCCTCGGCTTCCGCGCCGATGAGTACGCCTGGCGCGATCTGGGACGGCGCGAAGACCTTGCCGAAGCTGAGCGCGCGTTCGCCAGCGGCGGATTGGGTGGAATCTGAAAAGCCCAACCCGCCCGGGGAGCGGCATTCCGGCGCGGGGTCCTCAGATCTTTACCAGCTCTTGCTGAATTCTCCCCGTAACCCATGCTTTGCCGGGCGCAGTGAGCATATTCACTTCGCTGCGGACGCCGAACTCGGGCAGGTAGACGCCCGGCTCGATGGAGAAGCAGGTGTGGGGCAGGAGGCGGCGCTCATCGTGGGTTTCGAGGTTGTCGAGGTGGGCGCCGGGGCCGTGAATCTCGTGCGTAATGTTGTGGCCGGTGCGATGGGTGAAAAACTCGCTGAAGCCGGCCTTGCGGATGACGGCTCGGGCCGCGTCGTCGGCCTCGAAGCCGCGGATGGGGCGGCCCGCGGCAAAGGCCGACTGCACCGCGGCGATGGCGGCGTCGCGAGCCTCACGGACGGTCGAAAAGACGAGCTGCTCGCGTTCGTCGGGCGCGCGGCCCACAACGCCCGTCCAGGTGATGTCGTAGTAGACGCTACGCGGCTTGTCGAGCCGGCCCCAAATGTCAATGAGGACGAAGTCGCCCTCGCGGATGGGCGCCGAATGTCCGGCCGTTGCGTCATAGTGAGAGTCGGAGGTGTTGGCGTTGACGCTCACGTCCGGTCCGTTTTCCCAAACCAGGCCTTCGCGACGCATGGCTTCGCTGAGCCACACCACCATGTCGTACTCCGAAAGTCCGCTCGCGACGCCCGAATTGTCTGGTCGCAGCCGTCGGCCGATTTCCTTCCATGCCTCGGCCACGATGGCGTCGATGGCGCGTTGGGCTGCCGCGTGGCTGTCGATCTGGTCTTCGTTCAGCACCGCTTCAAATTGACTAACGAGATCGGCGGAGCTGACAACTTCCTTACCCAGCGAGCGCACGAACTCCACCGTGCCCGCGTCGACCATTGACACGTACATAATGTCGTTGTCGGGCGAGTACTGCATGGCAACGCGGCGCGCGCCGGCAAGCATGGCTTGGAGGCCGGCGTGCAGTTCCTGCCAGCTTGAGTACAGACCCCTCGCGCCGGGCAGACAATCGAGACGGCTCTGCTCGATGCGGTGCACCAGCTTGCGCGGGTCGCCTACGGCGGGGATGAAGTAATACCAGCGGCGCGTGATGTGGGCCTTCTCGTCGAGGCCGAGGATGGCGGCGGCAATGGGATCGCGGTGATGGTGATCGTAAAAGAGCCAGCCGTCGAGAGAGGCATCGCGTAGCGCCAATTGAATCGCATCGAGGTTCATAGCGGAAATCATACGGGAATGCCGGGGGGCCAGGGGACGCGAGGGACGAGGTTCAACTGCACTTCTCACGCGCTCCGTCGAGCCAAGTAAACACCGAGAATTCTCTTTCTGGGGGCGGGCGTCCGATGCGGTTCCGGTCGGGCCTCCGATGCTTTACTTTTCAGTTACTCCCCTACCCCTACCCCCTCTCTCTTTTGAGGTTAAGTGGTTTGTTTGCAAACACTTATACTATTAAGTACTGAGTCTAAATTATTGATAATAAAGGAGTTAGATCCTAAAATCTTCAATAATAAGGGCTTACGGCCCGTTTTGGGGCGTTTTGCCTCGCTTTTGGCGCCACCCCAGGCTGAGCCTGGCTGCGAAGGCGCCGCAAAGCCGTGACAAAAAGTAGGCGGCCCGGGGATGGCGGCCGTGACCCGGCGTAATACCGTGACTGCGTAGATTCGTGGTTTCCCGGGTCCCAAAATCGGAATCTCCACCCCAGCGAGCCACCCGCAGGCGGGTTCCCGCCGCTCGCCGGGGACCCCGGGGGACCCGGGGCACCCGAGTTCATTGGGAGTAGTTACAAAATCGCCAAGGCACGGCGCCAGCCACCATTCCCTGGCCGTCTCCGGAGAGGGATCATCCCATTCTGGTACCTAAAACCATTCTAGCGATTTGGCGGAAATAACCGGCAAGGTTGGGGGGAAAAATAATATGTTTGGAATGAGGTGGATGGGGCTGGGTGCGGAGGCGAAGGGGTTGACAAGTGTGGCGTGGCGGCCGAATGCATGAATGGGTGGGGATCCTCGTTCATGCAATCGCCTTGGCGGAGTTGAGTGTTTTCGGCGCGTTTCCGCTATTTTGCCGCGACGCCAAGCAGCATCTGGTCGCCAAGATCGAGCCGGACGTTCTTGCCCGTGGCCGAGAGCGTGCCGGATACGGAGCCAACGATATAGCCGCGCAGCATGACGCCCGGAATCTCCGTGGCGTGGTTTGCCGTGGAGACGGCGCCTTCTTCGTTTCCGCGCAGCGGGCGTTCTACTGGGCCGACCGCGTTGCCGGCGCCAGGATAGGCCGCGTCGAGCGAGCCACCGGCTGGAGAGTCGAGAGGGCCGCTCGCGCGACCGGTGTTCGCCGGCAGTCCCTCAACGGGTCCGCCAACGGGTCCAGCAACCGGTCCAGCAACCGGTCCACCAATGGGTCCGGCAGCCGGTCCACCCATTGGTCCGGCAGCCCCGCCAGCAACCGGTCCGGCGCCCACAATCGAGGCGTCGCCTGCGGCCATTGAGCCCGCGCCCCCAAAGCCGCCATCCGCGCCCGTCAATCCGGCAGACTGCGGGCCGGCAGACTGCGGGCGGGCAGGCGGGGGCGCCACGGCTTGAATCATGGCGTGGATCGGGACGCCGATCCCACCCTTCAATTCGGCGCGGTCGAGGGCAAGACTCAACTGCGACTCCGGATGATCTTTGCTGTGCGCCTGAACCTGGGTAACGTGCCCCACCAGCCGCGATCCTCTCGGGATCTCCGTGCCATCGGCCAGGATCGCATCCCGGGTCGTCCTCATCAGCACGCGGTCGCCGGGCGTGGCTGTCTTGGCGTCGAGCTTGCTCTCCAAAACCGCGCTGACTGGGCGCAGGTATTGGGCTGACAGGGCCAGGTCGTGCGCTGAAATCCGGGACTCACCGGCGCCGGCCGCGGTTGCCAAGCCGCTCTCCTGCGATCCGTTTGCCGCAGCCGGAGCGTTCTGCTGCGCGGCTGCGCGAGCCTGCTGCGCCATCGGGGGAAGGCCCGCAAAGTTGACCATCGCCACGGCGAGCCAATGAATGGGCTTCATCGCCAATCCTCCGTAATTCCAATGCCGTAATTCCAATGCGCTTTCGGCAAGCTGACTCCGGAGCGAAAGCGCCTAATGGCGTTAAGATGCGCGAGTATCTACCAGCGAATGTCGCGGCTGGCGGGATTTGGAAAAAAAGGACCCAGTACGGTTACCGTGTCTTCTCCTGGGCGCGCGGCGCGTCACAGCGCGGCCAGCGCCTCGGTCTCGCTCGGGAACAGCTCGGCGTACTTGGTGATGCCGACCATGGTGAAGACCTTGGAGAAGTGCGTCGAGAGGCCGAAGGCGCAGACTTTCTGGCCGGCGCTCGAGGCCTCGATGAGCAGTTGAATCACCAGGGCGATGCCGCTCGAATTGATGTAATCCACCCGGGTAAAGTCGAGCAAAACCAGCTTAACGGCGGCTTTGGGCAAAGCCTGGTAGGCGCCGAGGACGGCGTCTTTCGAGGTGCTGGCGATATCGCCTTCGAAGCGGAGTACGGCGACGGGATGGCCGGCCGAGGTGGCGAGCTGGTCAACACGCGACTTGGTTTCGATTTGCACTTGTCGATAATCTCCCGTGTGTGGTGTTGGGGATCAAGCTGGTTCTTCGGCTTCCTTGTTGAGCCGGATGACAAGGCGGACATAGCTGCTGCGTCCGTCGGCGCTCGGCACCCACTCGACTTCGTCGACCAGCGCCTGGATGAGAAACATGCCGATGCCGCGCGGGTCCTCCTCGCCGTGCATCTTGCGGTCGATGTCGGGTTTCACCGGCTGTTTCTTGATGCCCGCGCCATCGTCGATGACTTTGATTTCAAGCTGGTCGGATCCGGCCGACAGCACCACCCCGACAGAGAGTTTTTCGTTCATCCGGTTGCCGTGCTCGATGGCGTTGATGCAGGCTTCGGCGATGGCCGTTTTCAGGTCCTCGATGCGGTCCTCGCGGAAGCCCATCAATTTGGCTACCGCGGAGGCCGTGCTCATGGCCACTTTCTCGTAGCCGAGCCGCGAAGGCAGGCGCACCTCGACCGTGGCAGTCTGCGGATTGCTCATGCCGGCATCCCCGCGGTCGCGCGGCACAGGGCCAGTGCGGTCATGTCGTCTCCCTGCGGACCGCCTTCAGAGAAGTCTCCCAGGGTCTTCCACAATGCATCGAGAATATCATCGGCTTTGGACGCGCAGCACGTAGAAAATGCCTGCAGAAGCCTTTCCGGCCCAAACTCCTCATCGCCGCGGAAGAATTCGGTCAGGCCATCGGTATAAAAAAGCAGCCGCGCCCCGGGAGCGAAGCCGCTGCGCTCAGCGGCGTAGATCATACCGGGCAACAGGCCCAGCGGGGTCCCCGCCGCTTCAAACTGGCGCGGCGCGGCGCCCGGCTCGACCAGGAATCCGGGATTGTGGCCGGCGTTGACCACCTCGATTTCGCCCGCCTCGGGGTGCAAACGCAGGAAGATCGCCGTTACGTAACGGCGGCGCGCCTCTTCGCCCTCGGTCCAGTGATGCTGGTTCATGCGCGTGGCCAGCTCGTCGAGCGGAAGAGCAGTAGCGGCCATGCTGCGGAACGCAGCGCGAAAGCTGGTGGACATGATGGCGGAAGCCAGACCCTTGCCGGCCACGTCGGCCACGGCCATCAGCAGACTGCCGTCAGGCTGCTCCACAATGTCGAGATAATCGCCGCCCACCTGGTAGCAGGCGTCGGAGCGGAACGCGACCGAGTAGCCCGGAATTGCGGGCAGGCTGTGGGGAAGCAACGAGCGCTGAATTTGCCGGGCCGCATCCAGATCCTGCTGCAGTCGCGCGAATTCCACGTTGCGCTTGTGATTGCGAGCGTTTTCGAGGGCTACGGCGGCCTGCAGGGCCAGACCTTCGAGGAAATCGGCCTCGTAGAGGGTGAGGGCGCGGCCGCCGGGCGGCGCCACCACCAGCTCCGTCATGCGCCGGCCGTCGCGATCTTCCAAAGGATAGGCAGGCAGCGCGGCGCCGTCTGCGACCACCGGCTCACCGTAGCTCAGGCCCTCGCCCGGAAACGCCGCGCCGGCCATTTCCAGTTCCCGGACCACGATGCGAAGCACCTGATCGAGCACTTCCCTTTCGTGAATGGTGGAGTGAACCTGGCGCGAAGCCTCGAGCAGCGCCTGGAGGCGCGC
>JASHTU010000549.1 GCA_030040395.1 Acidobacteriaceae bacterium | reverse complement strand
GCTCTAACCGCAAACAGCAACGGGAGTATGACAAAACCTTGTACAAGCTGCGTAACCGAATCGAACGCTGCTTCAGCAAACTCAAATGTTTCCGTCGCTTTGCTACTCGCTACGAGAAATCCAAAGCCTGCTTCCAGGCTCTCGTCGCCCTAGCCTGTTCCTGGATCACCCTGCAGCTATATGTCGATACGGCCTAGGTAGCAGAACGGGGTGATTCCTATTCGGAAGACGGCCCGGGAGTGGTGGCTAGGCCGCGCCGCCATCCCCGGGCCGCCTGCTTTTTGCCGCCGCTATTGCGGCCCCTTAGCAGACACTACTGCCTGAGACTGCACCAAAAGTGGGGCAAAACGCCCGAAAAATGGCCATAAGCCCTTATTATTGAAGATTTTATTATCTAACCCCTTTATTATCAATAATTTAGAGCCAGTACTAAGTAGTATAAGTGATTGCAAACAAACCACTTAACCTCAAAAGGGAGAGGGGGTAGGGGGTAACTGAAAACTATATAGCTTCACCCCATGGACTGCGATGCCAATCACCCTGGAGCCAGTGATTCGATTCTTACTGCTCAAATCGCTGCGAGCCGCGATCAACGCCGTCTTCGGTAGCCATCAGCCGGTGCAACGTTGCCACGCGCGGCTTGGAAGTTGGGGCCCGAGCAGGGCATGGCGCGAATCAAGAAGCTGGCCGCCTAGCTAAACCAGAAGTATCCTCAGGCTGCGGCCAGTCTGCTGGAAGGACTGGAGGAGTGTCTTGCCATCAACCGGCTGGACCTACCGTCCGCGCTGCGCCGCTGTCTCGCCACCACCAACATCATCGAGAGCCCCCATGTCGAGTCACGACAACTTTGGCGACGATTCCGGTCCTAACGGGTGACCACGGACTCAGCAAGAAAGCGCGGATCCGAAGGTCCGCGCTTTCTTGCTATTCCAAATTCTTGATGACTTGTGCATTCGCGTCTGAACCCGTGCCTGCGTTATGCCTTGGCCATCACGTCCTTCCCCAGCTTCTCCGCCATCAGCTCGTGCGCGTGGGCAAAGAACTCATCCAGCGGCAGCTTGCCTGCGTCCACTTCAGCCAGGATGCCCTTCTGCGCTTCGTACTCGCGGTTCTTGACGCCGGCCTTCGATTGCAGCATCCGCCACGCCTTGCGCCGCTCCACGCAGAACATGACCAACTGCCGCGAGAGCGCCCGGTACTCGGTCTTGCCGTTCTCCTCGAACGTGATGTAGACGCCGAAGTCGGAAATGAACGAGCGGTGCGACGGGTTGAGGTAGCGGCGGTAGACCACATCCTGCTGTGTGATGCGCACCAGCATGTTGTCTAGCGGAATTTTTCCCTGGATTTGGTCCGGCTTGATCTTCTTCAGGTGGTTTCGGAAGCGCGCTTCCGTGGTGCACCAGTGCGCCACCGTGTAGCGGCGCGTTTCGCCGCTGTTCTTGTCCTTGGTCTCATACCAATCGAGATCGATCGAGGGGTTGCCCTTGATGTCGAGCGCTTCCTGGTAGCTCTCGCCCTTGCGCGGGTCAAACACAAACTCCGGGGCGCCGCGCGAGTCGCGCACCCGCTGCGCCTGGAAGAGCGCCATGTCGTCGGGCACGCCGTGCTCCGGCTGGCAGGTGGTGAAACACTGCAGAAACGAGGTGCCGCGGTACTCCAGCCCATCCAGAATGGCACGGTACAGCTTGGGCGCATTGGCCATGGAGATTTGCGCGACGAATGGCGAGCCATGCCCGGCAAGGAAGGTCTCGGCCACTGTCTTCTTCTCAGTGTTTTTGCCCTGCGTGGCGGAGCCGAACACGTTCATGTCGTTGCCGCCCAGCATCGGCGTCGAATCAGAGTTCTGTCCGCCGGTGTTGGAGTAGACCTGCGTGTCGAGCATGAGCACTTTGACGTTAGGCCGGTTCTGCAAAACCACCTTCGAGGTGTTCTGGTAGCCGATGTCGCCGATGCCGCCGTCGCCGCCCACCACCCACACCTTGGGCAGCTCCACGATCTCCTGGTCGGTCATGAGGGCGTCGGTAAAGTGAGTGAATTGGTAGTACTCCTCTTCCGTAATGCCGGAATCGCGGAACAGCAGCATGTCGGCCAGCCGCTCCGGAATCACCGAGCGACGCCCATGATCCACGATGAAGCTCTCGCCCATCAGCCAGCCGATGGTCACGCCGTCCTGGAAGAGCGAGTTCATCCACGGATAGGGGTGGGGGTTGTTCGGCGAGGTCGAGCCGTACACGGTGTTGCAGCCGGTATGCGCGGCCATAGCCATCACACTCATGCCGTTGGCCAGCCTACCGTCAATGGGTTGCAGGTTCTTGTGGTTGAAGGCTTCCGTCAGCAGCACCGCGGCAATGGCTTCGACAAGCTCGGCGTCCTTGATGGCGCCGTGCACGCTCTCGTAAGCGGCGATGCGCGCCATGGTGTCCTTGTCATCTTCGCCGCCCAGGCCCATCACCAGGTGCGCAATGGCCTGGCGCATGCGCGCGTACTCCTGCGGATTGCTCTCCTTGAAGGCTGCGAGTTTGGCCGCGCCGTTCTTCTCCAGCTCTCCGGCCTTTGCAACAAAGCGGTCGCTCTTGGCGTGGAAGACCGGCCGCATGTAGGCCTCGGTGACCGCGGCAATCGACCGCAGCACAGACTTTTCTCCACACCCGGCGCATGCCCCGTCGCCCGCCACCAGTGCATCGTAGTTGGTGCGCACCATCAGCATGTTGCGCAGCGTGGCTGTCTTCGAGTCTGTGGGGTTGGCCGCGTTAAACAGCCCCAAGTATTTCTGTTTGGTGTCGGGCAGCAGGTTCAGGAACGCCGTACCGCTTTCGTGCTCGGCGTTCACTTCCTCGGTCTCCTGGACCATCCTGAGCGCATTGTGCTCACCGCAGGCGGTCACGCACGCCGCACACCCCTTGCACAAATCGCTCACAAAGATGGAGAAGATGCCGCCGGAGCCGGGACTCTTGCGCTCGGGCGAGGAGAAAATAGCGTTGGTTTTTTGATACGCCATCGGCACCTTGTCGATAACGGCGTAAAACTGCGCTTTGGCTGCGGCCGAAAAGCCGTCCACCGACTCCGTCACTTCGCGAATGATCGCGGGAAGCGGCGTTCCCGCCTTGAGGTCCTCCAGCATCCGCTGGCGCGTGAGCTTCTCAATCTCCGGCAGCTTCTCCATCATCTTGCGGCGTTCGCCGGCGTCGGAGACATAGCGGGTTACGGCCGTCGAGAGAATGGTGCTCAGGTCCTGCGAGCAGTTGGGCAGAGCCGTATCCGGGCACACTGCGATGCACTCCATGCACTGCGTGCAGTTTTCCGGAATATAGAGCGGCGTCTCGCGCCGCGCCACGTATTTCGAGGCCGTGTCGCCGGTGGCCGCGGCAATCACGCCCATGGCGGAAAGCGGCGTGGCCGGCTGGTTGTAACCGAAGCGGGAGCGGAACTCCGCATCGAACGCTGCAACTGTTGCAATCGGCGGCCGCTCACCCTGGCCGGCCGGAACCGGCGTGGAGCGTCGCCCCATGCCGCAGGAGCCCTCCTCCGCGAACGCTGGAACCGCTTCGAGGATCGGCAGCAGCGGTTGCCCGCGCAGCGTAGAGTGATCGGCCGCGGCCAGCTCGCCAATCGCAATCTCCTTCACGCGGTCATAGCCCTGCAGCATCACTTCCATGTTCGACTGCACCACGGCTTCGCCCATGCGGCCGAACTTCTTCACATACTGCTTGTGGACAACCTCGCGATATTGCTCCTGCGTGATCCCGAATTCCTCCAGCAGATTGCTGACCGCGAAGAATGCACCGAGGAAAGCATTGCCCTGCATGCGCAACTGCAGATCGGCGCGGTCGGTGGCCTTACGGGCGATGTCGAAACCGGGCAGCGTGAACACGCGGATCTTTTTCTCGATGATCTGTCGGCGCGCCCAAAGCGGCAGATTCTCCCAGGCGCGCTCGCCGTCCACGTCCGACTCCCACACCAGGCTGCCGCCCTTCTGAATGCCGTCGAGCGGATTGGTGTGCGTAAACGCCTTTGGGTCGCAGCAGAGCACGCAGGTCACGTGGCGCAAATCGCAGTTCACGCGGATGCGCTCTTTCGCCGCTACCATGAAATAGGCTGTCGGGGCGCCTTTCTTCTCCGAACCATATTTCGGGTTGGCGCTGACGTGGATCACTTCCTTGGGATTGCCCAGTTCGTCCGTCAGGCCATCGCGCTCGTAGAGCAGGTCGTTGAGGTCGCCGATGATGGCGCCCAGATTCTTGCCGGTGGTGATCGCGCCCCAGCCGCCAATCGAGTGAAAACGCACAGCAACGGCGCCCTCCGGCAGCAGCGACGGCGTTTCGTCGGCGATGACGGCGTAGGGGTGGTCGACGCCGAGCACAAAAAACGTCACCCCATCGGCCGCGGTCTTGCCGTCAGTGCGGGACCGACCCGCGGTGGCGAATTCAAACGCTCCAATAATGTGCTCGGGCCGGAAATCGCGCGAGCCCAGCCCGTAGCTGCCGCCGAAGAAACGGGGAACTTCTTCGAGCGTAATGGACGGCAAGCCGTCGGCGACTTGAACGGCCTTGGAAAATGCGGTGCGAATATCGCGCCCCAGCGGATTGTCGCCGGCCAGTGCTTCGTCGGTCCGCTCCAGGATGATGACGTTCTTCTTGCCCTTGAGCGCGGTCACGATCGCCGCTTCGGGGAACGGCCGGATTGCGTTCACATGAATCGAGCCTACGCTTGACCCGCGCGTTTTGCGCAAAAAGTCCACCGCGGCCTCGATGTTTTCCGCCGCCGAACCCAGCGACACGAAAATCGTCTCGGCATCCTCGGTCTTGTATGCGCTCACAAGGCCGTAGCAACGGCCGGTCAACTCGGCAAACTCCTCGTACGCTTCCTCCAGGAAGCCCAGAATCGGCTCGGCAAAGTTGTTGCGCCGCGCAACCACGCCCTGCATGTAGTGCTCCTGGTTCTGCACCGGGCCCAGCAGCACGGGGTTGGTCAAATCCATCATTTTGGGCACGCGGCGGCGCGTGGGGCCGAAAAGAATGCGCTGCGCCTCGGTGGGGCACTCGATGATGTCGTCCGGCGCGCCCAGGTACTCGCGGATCAACTCCGACTCGTGCTTATAAAACGTGCGCTCGAGGTGGGTGGTGAGGAAGCCGTCCATGATGTTCATGCCCGGGGTCAAGCTCAACTCGGTCACCCGGCGCAGGATCAACGCCTGGTCGGCGGCCTGTTGCGCGTCTTTGCCGAAAAGCATGATCCAACCTGTGTCGAGGGCGCCGTAGATATCGTCGTGGCCGCAGTGGACGTTGAGCGCATGCTTGGTCAGGGCGCGTGCGCCGACCTCGAGCACCATGGTCGAGCCCTTGCCCGGCGCGTGGTAGTACTGCTCCACGCCGTACACCACCCCCTGGCCGGACGTGAAATTCACGACCCGCTTGCCGCATACCGAGTGGGCGATGGCGCCGCCCTGAGCCGCGTGTTCGCCTTCGGCCTCAACGGCCAGCGTGTTGCCCCCGAAGACGTTCAAGTGGCCTTCGGCATACGCCTGCTGGAAAAGCTCGCCGCCTTCCGTCGACGGCGTAATGGGATAAAAAATACCGGCGTCGGCGATGCGCGTTTCCGTGTGATACGAAACGAGCTGGTTCCCATTGGCGGTAACCCGGATGCCTGGATAGCGAGCGGCAGCTTTCATAAAACCCCCTCATGAGACCGTTTTCAGGTCTGCGCATGTCTATACGCTGCGCCTCTGGCGCTCGGACAACTGTGGCGCGAACCTTTTGTTCGCGCCTGGTTCATCGCTCCGTCGGGCCGAGCAACGCTGCGGCCGCTTCGATCCATCCCTGCAATTGTATGAAGCCGGTACGGAGAGCAGGAAGCCCAAGGGGAGGGCGGTCCCCGCGATGGTCAGCCTACTGTTCAGTATGCGCCCGAAACAGGGGACGACGTGCCAGAAGGTGGTATGAAATTGCGGTCAGCGAACCCTCCGTGACGCCCTCCGAGCGGCCAGCTTTGGAGTCATCCCGGGCCAGCCGGATCCATTCCACCGCCGTATCGCTTGCAACCGCCGTAAGGGACGCTTTTTCCGTGCGCTAGGATATAGGCAGGATTGGGACTAACGGATGTTTGTGGTGGTTTGGCGGTTCGAGATTGCTGAAGACAAGCTTGCCGGGTTTGAGGCCGCTTATGGTCCCGAAGGCGCCTGGGCCCAGCTCTTCCGCAAATCGCCATGCTATCTGGGAACCGAGCTGCTCCGCGACGCCTATATCCCCGGCAGCTACCTCACCATCGACCGCTGGGTCAGCGAACAGGACTTCCGCGCGTTCCGCAAAGAGCACGACTCCGAATACGAATCCTTGGATCGCGAATGCGATGCCCTTACCGGCCGGGAAACCCGCATCGGGGCATATACGGTTTGAAGCCCGGGCTGAACTATTCAATCACCAGCAGATTCCGTCGAAACTCCGATCCAGCCATGTAGCGGAGGCCGCGGTCGAAAGTAACGAGGACGCCGTCATTCTCGACTGCCAAGCCCAGCAGGTGCGCATCTGTAATTTGTCAATGGCCTGAGATCCGAGCCGCAAAGCCTGCGGTCACAGCAACCCAACTATCCCCGTCAGTGATCGGCCAGCACGTTTGATAGACGTGAGCCTTCATCTTTCCCCTTTGTTTCGCCATTTTCCGCTGTCATTGCGTGTCTCATTTTGCTACAATCCCAACGAAATCCAATTCAAGCCCTCGCCGTTTCCTGCGAAGAAAGCAAAAGGTATAGGGCGAGCGCTTTTTTTGAGGAGCCCTCCCGATGGCCATTGTCGATGACCGCGCCAAAGCGGTAGAACTTGCGCTTGCACAGATCGAAAAACAGTTTGGGAAAGGATCGATCGTGCGGCTCGGCTCCCGTGAGGCGCTGCTGCCCATCGCGGTCATCTCCACCGGTTCAATCAGTTTTGACGCCGCTCTCGGCGTGGGCGGCATTCCCCGCGGCCGTGTTACCGAGGTCTTCGGCCCCGAGTCTTCGGGTAAAACCACCATCACCCTTCAGGTCATCGCCGAGGCGCAGAAGAACGGCGGCATGGCGGCCTTTGTCGACGCCGAGCATGCTCTGGATCCCGGTTACGCCAAGAAACTCGGCGTCGACGTGGACAACCTGCTGGTTTCTCAGCCGGATAGCGGCGAGCAGGCGCTTGAGATCACTGAGGCTCTGGTTCGCTCCGGGGCCATCGATGTGCTGGTGGTCGATTCAGTGGCCGCGCTGGTCCCCAAGGCCGAGCTCGACGGCGAAATGGGCGACTCGCACATGGGCTTGCAGGCGCGGCTCATGTCGCAAGCCCTGCGCAAGCTCACCGGCACAGTCTCCAAGTCACGCACTGCGCTCATCTTCATCAACCAGATCCGCGAAAAAATCGGCGTCATGTTCGGCAATCCTGAAACCACCACCGGCGGTCGCGCGCTCAAGTTCTACTCCTCGGTGCGCGTCGATATTCGCCGCATCGCCGCCGTCAAGGAAGGCGACCAGGTAGTCGGCTCGCGCACCAAGGTCAAGATTGTCAAGAACAAAGTTGCCGCGCCCTTCCGCGAAGCCGAGTTTGACATCCTCTACGGCGAGGGCATCAGCCGCGAGGGCGACGTACTCGATCTGGCCGTCACCCACAACATCGTGGAGAAGTCCGGC
>JASHTU010000548.1 GCA_030040395.1 Acidobacteriaceae bacterium | reverse complement strand
GACCCTTGAATGTGAGCAAGATTCGCGTCCAGCGTAGGCCGGGGGTGAAAATGGCAGTCGATCACCGGAGCGCCCCAGGGATATGCAGTTTCTTCCGGCGACTCAGCCCAAAGAACGCGCGCGGCGGCCACCGACACCATTGAGGCGAGAAAGCTTCTGCGGCTGGTAGTCATGGAACTCGCTCAGAAACAGGGTTGGTTGTTCACTGTCTGTGAAGGCCGGTATACCACAATGCCGGCAAGGAGTGTCAAGGGTGAAGGTAACAAAGCGCTCCGCAGCCCCCGCCGGCCGCTTAGTTCCCACCCAAGATCGCAAGCAGCTCTCCCGCATCTGCTGGATTTTCGTCCCGGCCGGGACGTCAAGCCTCAATGGGGCGCCGCCGATTTCCCCTTCACGGAGAATCCTCCGCGGCGCGCCCGTCGGTGAGGCGTCGCGCCTCAACCGGTCTGCTGGTTATTAGCAACTGTAAATGTGAATTTCGCCGGCCCGTTGTGATACCCGTTCGAGTTCTCCATGTTCGTATATCCACTCCAGCTTCCACCCATCGGCACATTAAACGGCGGCAGTGTGTACTGGGTCTGGAAGTTCGGCGGATTGTTATCGTCGTACATCGTCCCCGTCAGCGTCACCTCGATCGAGTAATCCTGGAGCAGCGCGATCGAGAATACATAGTTGATGTGGAAGTATCCGCCGCCGTTGTAATCGTACTTGTAAGTCAGGCTGTTGGTCAGTTGTCCGGGATTGACGTCAAGCGATCTCGTAAATGGCCCCGCTTTTTGCACGCCATGCGTGTTGAACGGATTGGCGTCGCCGTGATCGCAACTGATGGAATACGACATATCCAACCGTCGATAAGTCTGCGGATTGCCCTGCAAGGCGATGTTTTCCACCAGATTCGGGTTGTTTGAACTCAACGTCACAGACTCGCCGTCCTGGCCATTCGTATACTCCACGCTGATTCCACTGGTGGTGACTACTGCCTGAGCTTGAAGGGAGTAATTGCCGGTCGGAATATTCGAGAGTGTGTAACTTCCGTCCGCCGCAGTGTACGCATCGCCGCCCGGCAGGTAGACCCACACGTGCGCACTCCCTACTGGATTTCCGTTCAGCGTGACGATTCCTTTGATCGATCCCGATGTGGCCGGCTTTTGCGTCCACTTGCTCACCGTGTACTGTTCCGTATGCTGTGGCAGAAACTGCAGCGGTTCAGCATAACCGAAATACGGTGGATTCCAGAAGACAATGTTATCTGGACTTACCGCGTTTCCGTCTCCCGGATTTTGCCAGGCGCTCGATCCGGCCATGTTGGCATTACCGAACGCAAACATATTGAGGAGCTGATCGGCCAAGGGCCCCGCGATCGTCGAGTTAATTCCGGGAATGGTTCCAAATCCTCCTTCCTGATCCAAGGCCTGCTCCATGAATAACTGGTAAAGGGCGTTGGCCGCCGCAGCCCTCTCCGCCGCCGGGTAATAAATGAGCCCATCCAGTGTTTGCGGACCCACTTCCGCTCCGCCTGCAATCGCGACTTGGGAAAAGTCGGCCAAGGTCTCATATTGACTGCTTGTCACCAAAGGAACGCCGGCATCTTTCAGGCTCAGCCAAACAAACGAAGAACAAACCGCCGGCGACATTCCTTGCGCCCAGCCCGCATCCGCGCCCGCTGCGTCGGTGAAGCCCGCCGAAATCTGCGGATTAGTGAAGCAGTAGAACGAGTAGTAGCAGCTTCCCTTGGTGGTCAATTTGCCGGTCGAATCGTACTGCGCGCCTTTGGATCGCGCGACATCCGCAGCTTTGCGAAGCAGCGGCCGCACGGTGGCTTCATTTTCAGGGAGCGGCTTGACCACCAACGGCGGAATTACTTCATACCCCTCGCCCTCCGAGTCGGTATTGAAACTCTGCAACGGATACGATTTGCCTTCGGGGTCGAGGTAGTAAAGTTGCGCCGTCGCGTCGTCGATGCTCTGGGTCATGCTTCCCGGCCAGGCGTATTGCAACATGTTGGCGTTCAGGCTGGTGGGGATTCCCACCGCGTCGGTATTTAGATTGCTCGAAATCCGGTCAGGCGAAGCGGTGCAGTGGGTGATTTCATAAAAATTCGCCGTCATGATGCCCGCGTGGCCATGATGCTGCGGAGGCGAAAGCGCCCGGAACATGGCCGCGATCATGTCGCCTGTTCCCACCGGAGCGGGCGAAAGAATCACGTCCCCCTGTAAGGCGTTCTGGAACGCCGCAGGGATCGTAACCGTTTCGATCTCGCTCGTGAGTTGACACACCAGCCCCTGTGCCGCGGCCGTAGCGGCGTCCGCGTCAGAAATGTCGTCGGGATAGCATTCGTTCCCGGCCGCAACCGCGGGCGGTGACAAAGGATTGTAAGTCAGATCCAGCGGCTTTGGAGAAAGGCCCGGAGCATCACCCAACTTCGTTATCGGCGGCTCCATAACCGGCGCCTTGATAGGCGCCACAGGTACTTTGATAGGCTCAACCGGCGCCTTGACAGGCGCAACAGGGGACTTCACTGGCGCTTTCGTGTCGAGCGCCCCCGCATTGACCGCGATTGCCGTCAAACCTGCCGAAATCGCCGACTGCGCCTGGCTCTGGGTGGCCAGGTTCGCGGCGCCTGCGGAAAGCGCAATGGCTACCGTCTTGGTCGCCGGGTCAAAAACTTGGTCGCCGGTCTTGCTGATCGCGGCGGAGGTCTGGGTTGCGGAGTCTGTAACCGCCTGAAGTACGCCGCTGATGTTCCAGTTCGAATCCGCAACGATGGAGGTTGCCGGCAGGCCCAGCACCCATTGATCGCCCAGCGCAATGCGAAATATGTAGGAGAAGCGAACCGGCGTTGTCTTGCCATCGGCCTCCATCGACCCGCTGTAATAGACTGCAAAACTGTTAATTTGCGCTCCGGTCACTTGCAGTTCGGCTACCGGAATATAAACGCCGATGGCCGATGCAGAGTTGGAGCTTACCGTTACTGCGTTCTGCATCTTTGTAAAGTTCGGAGCGGGCGGCGTATAGCCTGCGCTGTCGCTGAGCGGAACGCAGGCCATGCTTTCTAGCGTCATTGGCGTCGCTTCCAGGTTGTAAACGGTCAGCGAAGCAGAAAACGCCACCTGCTGGAATTTGGCGTAGGTGCTGCCGGTTACGCGCGGAACAATCACTCCCAGCCGTTTGCAGAGTCCATAGGCAGAGTGCAGCACCAGTGTGCGCGTCACTTTCACATTGTCGTGGACGGCGGTGCAAGTCACGTTAAAACTGCGCGTCACGTCTCCGGCTGCGATCGACGCCGAGTAGTCGTGGGTTACGGTGGTCGCTTGCGTCGTTTGTGTCTGTCCGTCCCCAAAATCCCACTCATAACTGGTCGCCTCGGGAGTCACTTCCAATCCGCTCGCTGTAAGCAGCCCTGACAAGGTTGCCGTGGTGGTGGCGCCTGACTTCATCGAGATTGGCGCAATTTTCGTGACCTCTGTTGGGGGTAAGCTGGCGAGCTTTTTCGTCAACTCGTGTCCCAGCGAATCCGTCGGCGCGGCAACGGTTTTCTCCGGCGCCGGAGCCGCGGCTGCAGGAGCCGAGGCCGCATCCGCCAATGCTTTGGAGTCCACGGCGAGAGGAGTCGCGATTCGGGCTGAGGTCAATGTAGTTCTGGGAATGGTTACCTTCGCCGGAGGAAATTCGACGATTCCGGTGGTTACAGGCTTGGCAACGATGTTCGTCGCGTTCGATCTGTTTACCGCGGTTGCCAGCCCACGAATCACCGAGGGCGGGTTCCCCAACGTAAACGCCGCAGAATAAGGCTGTCCGGGGACAGACGACATCTGAATCATAGGCATCTCTGTCACTGTCGGCGCCGAAAGAGACGCACGGAACGCCATTGGGTTTCCCGCCACCGTTAACGTCGCTTGGGCGGTTTCGCTGGTCTTCCCCTGGGTGGCGCTCACCATCAGGTTGACAGTGCCGGCAGCCGGGAACTGAAAGTAGCGCGAGCTGCCCGGCACGCCCTGGATGATCACTGTAATGGCGGGATCGGAAATCGGCTTTCCAGAGGTATCGCAGACTTCAACCAGCACAGGTTCGCCCGGCTGAACTGTCGTGGGCTGAATCGTTACGCTCCCGATGAGCTTTGGCGCCTGGGGCTCGGTAACTGAAACAGGAATCGGAGTGGGAATCGGAGTGGTTGGGGTCATGTTATTCGGTCCTTTCTCTTGTCAGTTCATTCCGCCATGACTCTGCCCATGATTCTGAGTGGGCAACAATGCCGTTATGACTCCGGATTGATCGCGATGACCGAAATTGCGGATATGATCGGAGATTCCCAAAAAATGGAAGAGAAAAGATGATGGGAAACAACATGGGGAAGAAGAGAGTAACCGGATAATCTTTCTCGGCTCACTTATTGCGTGGCCCCGGCCGCAGGCCGAGGGTCCATTTGCCATAAATGCCCTTGGGCAGGGACCCCGGCGACGGGCGGCGGATTTGGAATTGAATAATCCGATCTGCGGATGGTCTTGTCACCTCCTGATGATTCTTTTGTCCGATTCTGCTCTCTGCGGAAAAACCTAGGGTCTTTGCAAGGGCGCGACCGGGCCCTTCGGAAGCAGCCTAGAATCATCGAAGCCTTCAGGCGCCGAGGGATCTTCTGCAGGAAACAGCGTTCCTCTGGCGCGTGTCGCGAAAACGCGCCTCTTCCGCAGCCTTTCGGATAGTGATTGGCGAGCCCGCTTCGTATCACGGGAAAAGACCGTCAGCTCAAAATCCATTGCGGCGTTCTCCCGGTCATACGCAACGTTCGCGCCCCCCCGTTCTCCGACCCAGCGCCAAACAGCCTGCGCTTGTCAAGCCCCTGCCGCCTTCCATCCCCACCCAACTCCTTCACCATCAATTACTTCCAGCCTTCCTCCGAATTGCCGGTTATTTCCGCCAAATCGCTAGAATGGTTTTAGGTAGCAAAACTGAGTGATTCCGTCTCGGTGACGGGGCGGCCCGGGAGTGGTGGCTATAGCGCTTCTCCTTCTGCTGTATACCAAAGCCGGGGAACTCAAGGGTCGATTTCCTCAAAGAATCGCCACCTTCGATTGAAATTCTAAGAGCTACATGTGAAGGAGAAGTGCTCGAGGCATGACCGCCCTCCCCGGGCCGCCCGCTTTTTGCCCCTGCTTTGCGGCTCCTTCGCAGCCAGGCTCAGCCTGGGGCGGCGCCAAAAGCGGGGCAAAACGCCCAAAAATGGGCCGTAAGTCCTTATTATTGGGGATTTTAGGATCTAACCTCTTTATTATCAAGGATTTAGACCCAGTACTAAATAGTATAAGTGATTGCAAACAAACCACTTAGCCCTAAAAGGGTGGAGGGTAGGGGGGAGGTGAAGTATTCTCCTTCAGCTCCTTTTGGGGGCCAATATCCAAATGGCCAATTTCGGAGCGCGCTCCCAGTGGCGTGAGTTGGCTGCTATTCGCGCGTGCGAAAGCCCTTCGATTAACGAGGCATTCGGCCGTGTTTCAGAGCGCGACATAACCCGAATTACCTATATGCTGGCACCCGAATTGTCTATATGTTTGCCATAAAAAAGAATGTATATTGAAGGCGCAAATTCATTCTGAAGGCTGGCGTTAGTTGAGGGTTGCACAGGAGCTGCGGAACGGAGCCAAGGTCGCGCTGTATGTTGTGACCGCGCTTGCCTCTCTTGCGCCTTACTGCTGCACGCAGGAGTTCAGCTTTAGCGCCGTCGCCAGGGGAATGGACAACCTGGACGTGAACTGCATCGCGCAGGACCGCAATGGGTACCTGTGGGTGGGCACAGAAGACGGTCTCTACCGCTATGACGGGAACAGCTTCCGGCGATTTGGGGAGCCGGATGGACTCTTCGGGCGGAACATTCAGAGCATCTTTGTGAGCCACGAAGGCACGCTGTTAGTAGGCGCCCGCCGTGGAATATATTTTCAACGGCCAAACGGGAGTTTCGCTGAGATTCATCCTCCGGGCGATAAGGGTGAATTCTCGCAGCGGGCGGGGTCGGATTTCGCGGAGATTGGACCTGACCGGGTGGCGGCGGTGGAACGCGATGGAGTCTTCCTGCTGCGGCGCACAGGACCGGAAAATTGGGTAGCCTCGCCAATGCGATTGGAGGGCGCACCGATTTCCAGCGTGCTCGAGGGTCTCGGCGGCGCACTGTGGTACGGCTGCGGCACTGACCTCTGCCGGTTCGCGAACGGCCAAACCACCCACATGGGCGCGGCGTTGCACCTGCCCAAAGAGCGCTGGGTGCGCATGCTGACCACGCGGGACGGGCACATCTGGCTGCGCGGCGCAACTCATCTGGGCGAGCTGCCTGAGGGCGGGAAGCGCTACTTGGCGCACGATTTTCCCGGTCGCTCCAGCGCCTCCCCCTATGACACTCTGACGGTGGATGCACAGGGGACGATCGCCGCATCGCTGGGAGCGTCCTTCGGATTGCTGGAAGGGAATCGATGGCGGTTGGTGACCCGGCGCAATGGGCTCACGCGCTCTGACATTTCCACGCTCTTTGTTGACCACGACGGGTCCATCTGGATGGGGATCCTTGGCCACGGCCTCATGCGCTGGGTGGGGAAGGACGGCTGGGAGGCATTCACGGTCAGCGAAGGGCTGAGCGACGACGTTGTGTGGGGGGCGCTACGGGATAAGCGGGGGCGGCTCTGGGTGGCGACGGAGTTAGGGCTGGACTGGATTCCAGCGCGCAGCGCGATGGCGCAGCCGTGGCGGAAAGATGGGATTCAGACCGCACGATCTGATGCCTTGGCCGAAGATGCGGACGGAGCCCTGTGGGTGGGCAGCGCGGCGGGCGAGTTGGTGCGGATCGATGAGGCGACGCTTGCCGGACGCGCCTGGAAGCTGCCGGAGGTTTTCAAGGTGGTGATCGATGGGGTCACTCATCGCCTTTGGATCGCGACCGATGGCGGGTTATACAGGTTGGATGTCACGGCGTGGCAGGGTGGACCGGTCCTGGTGGAAGACAAGGCCTTCACGTTCTCCAAGATGCACTTTACGGACCTGTGCCAGGACCGGCAGGGTCATTTGTGGGCCGCTACTGAGCGCGGATTGTTCCGCATGGACAAAGGCGGCTGGAAAGCCATCGATCCGGGAGCAGCGAGCGTGATTCCCGAGGAGGTGGCCGCCGACGCGGCGGGAAATGTCTGGGTGGCAGGCGAATTTGCCGGGGTGATGCGGCTGCGCATTCAAGACGCGCGGGTGGTGGAGTCGGAGCATATTACCCGGCCGCAACTGCTGTCGCCCGAGGTAGTGACGCTGGCGGTCGATCACCGCGGGTGGCTGTGGGTGGGCCAGGACGCCGGAGTGACCGTGTACAACGGAAAGAGCTGGCGCAGCTTTACCCAGGATGACGGCCTGATCTGGAACGACACCGACTCCAACGCTTTTACCGAAGATCGCGACGGGAGCCTGTGGATCGGGACCTCCGGCGGGCTCGCGCACCTGCTGTATCCGGAGAGGGTTCCGATAATCAGTCCGCGAAAGCCCGCCATTTCCCAGATCGCTTTTGGCGCCAGGGTAATCACCAATGGTGCGCGCGTGCCGTGGAGCGCAAGGCCTTTGACAGTTTCCATTGCTTCCCTCAACTTTAGCGATGCGCCTCACATCCGGTTTCGCTACCGTCTCGGGGGACTCGAAGACGGCTGGGTGGAGACCCGGGAAGAAACCGTGCGCTACCCGAGGCTCGATCCCGGCGACTACCAGTTCCAGGTGGAGGCGGTGGATGTGGCCGAGGGCGAGGCTTCTCCAATTACGGAGATTGATTTTCGCATCGCGCCGCAGTGGTGGCAGAGCTGGGAGCTGAAAGCGGGTTTATTCCTCCTGACTGGCTTGGGGGGGGTGATGCTGTGGCGAACCCGCTATCGGCATGTGCTCCGGCAAAAGCAGCAACTGGAGCTCGCCGTGCAGCACCGGACCGAGGATCTGGAGCGCGAGAAGGTAGAGTTGCTGCGCACCCGGGAGCAGATGCGCCATTACGCCGAACACGACTACTTGACCGACCTTTTGAACCACCGGATCATCATCGAGAGGCTACGCGGCGAAGTGGATCGATCGCGGCGTGAGCGGTCGCCGCTGAGCGTAATCCTGGCGGATCTGGATTACTTCAAAAACGTCAACGACACCTACGGGCACCCATCGGGAGACCTCGTGCTGAAAGAGATCGGCAGCGTTTTTCAGAGCTTGGTGCGATCGTACGACTGGGTGGGCCGGTATGGTGGCGAAGAATTTCTGCTGGTGCTGCCAGGCACGAGCTACATGAGCGCGCGCACGCGCGCCGAGCAACTGCGCAAGGCGGTGCAGGCGGTTCAAGTTATGTGCGGCGGTGAACCGATCCGGATCACTGTGAGCATTGGCGTGGCCTCCGGTTTTCCCGCCGATTACGAAGACATGATTCGCGCCGCCGACAGCGCCCTTTATCGCGCCAAGGACAATGGGCGAAATTGCGTGGTCGCCACAGAGATTGAGGCGGCGAGGTTGGAAAATTCACGCGACGCCCGCCGCTAGAGTCTGCGTTTGGCTTTCCCACTGCGCGAAGGTGAGTGACACGATCTAGATGCGGCCGGCGGCGCGGAGCTCGCGAATTTCGCGGTCGTCGAACACGCGCGAGCGGATGTGGAAGCGGACGCCCTCAGGACTATCGAGCGAGAACTGGCCGCCGCGACCGGGAACGACGTCGAGGATCAGTTGCGT
>JASHTU010000547.1 GCA_030040395.1 Acidobacteriaceae bacterium | reverse complement strand
GTGACCATGGTGGCCGCGAGCTATACCAAACTGGAAGGCAACGCCGCCAGCCAAATGATTCGTCTGCTCGAAGCGCTGGAGGAACTGGACGACGTGCAGAATGTTTACTCGAATTTCGATATGGACGCCGAACAGATGGAGCACGCGGCCGGTTAGAGCCTTCAGGCAGGCGTTCAACGAGGGCCGCCCGGTTGTGGCGGTCTTTTTTTGAGACGGAAAGCCCCGATCGAGGTAAAAGATACATTTTGAGACGAGCCCAACGGTTAGTATTGGTGGTTTTTGTGGCGGGGATAGCGGGAGCCATGGCGCTTTCAGCACAAACAGCGCAGGGCGCGGCAATGGGCGACGACGGTGCGGCCAACAATCCCGTCGCCTGGGTGCGCCAAAACCAGCGCTGGGAAATGGGACCATTCTTGAATTGGGGCTCGGGCGTGGGCTCCCGGTCGGGCTACAAGTTCTTTTGGGCCGGATTCCAATTGGCCAAGGTGATGACGCCCGTGGTCCACGCCAGCATCTTCAGCGGACAATTCGAGTTGGGCGGCAACATCATGCCGCTTTGGCAGGCGTACACGCCGCCGCCGCACATGCAGAACTATACCTGTCTCGATCCTGAGGGGCAGACCTATCCCTGTACGCTGCCCACGGGGGGTGGCGCGTTCCGCGGCGTCAGCCTCACGCCCGTGATTATGCGCTGGAACTTTGCCACCCGTTCGCGCCGCGTCCAACCCTGGTTCCAGGGTGCGGGCGGGGTCATCTACACCACGCACAAGTTCCCGCCCAACGTCCTGAGCAACCCCGCCGAGGGAATTGACGGAGGGACGTGTGTGTGGAATTTTGCGCCGCAGGGGGGCGCCGGGATTCACTACTTCGTCAGGGCCAAAAGATCGATTGACTTGGGCGTAAACGCGGCCCACATCTCATCGGCGTCGCTCGGGGACCGCAACCCCGGCGTGAACGCCAGCATTCAGGTTCAGGTGGGCTACACGTTCTGGCGCTGACAGGCGCCATCCGGCGCCGCCCGAGGCTGGGCGTCACCGGCAGGGAGCAAGAATGAACGGGCCGGTCGTCGAATGCGTTCCCAACTTTTCCGAGGGTGCGGATCCGCGGCGCGTGAAAGCGATTGTTAGCGCCATGCGGATGGAGGGAGTGCACCTGCTCGACCTGTCCATGGACGCCGACCACAACCGCTCCGTGGTGACCATCGCGGGAAGTCCTTCGGCGGTGGTGGAGTCGGCGGTGCGCGGCGTCGGCAAGGCCGTCGAGTTGATCGACCTTACCCGTCAAAAGGGGTTGCATCCACGCATCGGCGCCGCTGACGTGATTCCCTTTGTGCCCATCTCCGGGATCAGGCTGGAACAGTGCGCGCTGCTAGCGCGGCAGGCGGGGCTGGAAATATGGCGGCGCTTCGGCGTGCCGGTGTTTTTTTATGAGGCGGCGGCGGCGCGGCCCGATCGCGCTAACCTTGAGGAAGTGCGCCGCGGCCAGTTCGAGGGACTGCGCGAGGTGGTGCGCAAGGATCCGTCGCGCCAACCCGATCTGGGCGGACCAGACCTGCATCCCACCGCGGGAGCTTGCGCCGTGGGAGCGCGCAAGTTCCTGGTTACTTACAACATCTTTTTCGACTCCAAAGATGTTGCCGTGGTGCGAGCCATGGCGCGCGAGATTCGCGCCCCATCCGGCGGGCTCAAGGGCGTTAAAGCCATGGGAATTCTGGCCCAAGAGAGGGCCCAGTTGGCGATGAACATCACCGATTTCGAGGCTGCGCCGCTGTCGCAGGTCTATCGCAAAGTGGCCAGCTTGGCCGCGCGCCACCGGGCGGCCATCGCCGCAACGGAGATTGTGGGCCTCATTCCCGAAGCCGCGTGCGAGCGGGAAAGTGAATGGATGCGTCAATTAAGTGGATTCGATCCCGAAACCAAGATCCTGGAGCGCCGGCTGGGCGCGCCGTTGGCTTGGCCCAAAGAAGGGGGATCGAAAGGACCCTGATCGGTGTCCGGTTTTCCGGAGGATGGACTTGTTGAAAGCATTGTTGAAATTTTCGATCGCGCCGGCGCTGATGGCGGCGGCCACTTTGGCGCAGGCGGCGCAGTTGGATACAGACGCGCGCGGGGCGATTCCGCACGATGTGCAGCAATTGGTGGTTATCGACTACCCGGCCATGCAGGACTCCTCTTCGGCGATGAGCCTGCGCAGCCGCGTGATGCCGCCGGAGTTGAAGCAGTTCGACGACGCGCTGCGCAAGTCGGCGCTTAATAACAAGGAGAGCATGGATCAGTTCGTCGATACGCTGGCCTTCGCGCTCTTCCGCACCGCGGCCGACAGCGAAAATCTCGACACCGTGGGCATTGCGCAGGGGCAATTCCCGGTGCAAGATATTATGGCTTCGTTCAAGGCGCAAAAATTCAAGCCCACCCAGGTGCGCACCAACAGCATTTATCCCCTGGGCCGGTCGGGGATGGTGCTGTGCTTTGTCGATCCATCCACCATGGTCTTTGGCGACCAGGACGCGGTCAAGAGGGCGCTGGACGCGCGGGACGGCTTGGCCCCGAGCATGTTGACCAACGGGCAGATGATGAGCGCCATGCAAAGCGTGGACTCGAATTCGCTCTGGAGCATTCTCGACGACCAGGGCACGCAGACCATGATGCGGCAATTACTGGGCGAGGCGGGCTCGGTTACGAATTTTGACAGCGTCAAGAAGCGCCTGCAGGGCTCCTCGTACGCGATGGACTTCACCCACGGCGTGCGTTTCGACCTGACCATCACGACCGGCGACGCGTTCACCGCGGCCACGGTTTCCTCGCTGCTGACCGCGGCGGTGATGGTGCGCAAGATGAGCAGCTCGGACGCAGAGAAGCAAGCCCTGGACGCGACCTCCATCGAGTCCAACGCGGGACAGCTCAGCATTCACTTTGCCAGCAGCGATGCGGAGTTCGTGAGCCTGCTGCAGTCGCCGCTGTTCCAGGGCATGGTGCGCTGAGGGCGATCGCATTTCAGAGTGGATGTTGTTCGAAGCCGGGAAGCGCGGCGCCGCTCCGCCCTGCTATCGTGGTGCGCGGGGGTTTTTTCCATGCACACTGGAATGCGGGGCATTTTCGCCTTGGCTGCCATGAGTATTTTTGTCGGAATCTCCGCGCCGGCTCACGCCGATTCTCTTACCGTAAAAACCGAGCAGGGCAAAGTGCATGGCAAGCTGATCCATGATGGCGCCGTGCGCGCTTTCCTGGGCCTGCCCTACGCCGCTCCGCCGGTGGGCGAACTGCGCTGGAAGGCCCCCGAACCACCCGCCAAATGGCGGGAGGTGCGCGAGGCCACGCAGTATGGCGCGCGCTGCATGCAGGGCCAGGAATTCGACGACATGGTGTTTCAGGACAGCGGCCCCAGCGAAGACTGTCTCTACCTGAACATCTTCACGCCCGCCGACGCCACCCCTGACAGCAAGCTGCCCGTCATGTTCTGGATTCACGGCGGCGGATACCGGGGTGGATCGGCCTCCGAACCACGCCACAATGGCGATTTTCTGCCCGGCAAAGGCGTAGTGCTGGTGACCATCAACTACCGGCTCGGCGTCTTCGGCTTTCTGGCCCTGCCCTCGCTGGCCACGGAATCCGGGGGCGCAACCGGCAATTACGGCCTCATGGACATGGTGGCCGCGCTGCAATGGGTCAAGGCCAATATCGCCGGCTTCGGCGGCGATCCCGGCAATGTGACCATCTTTGGCGAAAGCGCGGGCTCTATGGCGGTCAGCACCCTGATGGCTGTCTCCGCGGCGCAGGGGTTGTTTCAGCGCGCCATCGGCGAGAGCGGCGGCGCCATGAGCCTGGGTGCGCCCGACACGCCCTCGCTGCTCCAACGCGAAGCACGCAACCAGGCTTGGGTGACCCGCGCGCTTGGCGCCTCCACGCTGGCTAAGCTGCGCGCGCTGCCCGCAGAGAAAATTCTCGCCGCCGCCGACGCCAAAGGCGCGCTTCGTTTTTCGACTGTCATCGACGGCAAGCTGCTCACCGAGCCGGTGGCCGTCACCTACGCCGCGGGACGCCAGGCCCACGTGCCCATGCTCGCCGGATGGAATCGCGATGAGCAGTTTGCCCTCGCCGACGGCATGACCGTGGCCAAGTGGAAAGCGTACGCGGAGCAAAAATTCGGTGACCGCGCAGAGGGGTTCCTGGCCGTTTATCCTGGCGACACTGACGCGCAGGCCGCCCGCTCGGCCATCGATTACGACAGCGACTCGTTCATCGCCTTCGCCACCTGGAAGTGGGTTGAGGCGCAAGCCAAAACCAGCAACAGGCCGGTTTATCGCTATCATTTCGACCTTGCCGCGCCGCCCAGCAAGTTTCATCCCGGCTCGTACGCCTTCCACTCCGACGACATCGAATACGTCTTTGGAACTCTCGACACCCGGCCGGGCGCCGACTGGCGGCCCGAAGACCGCAAGTTAAGCGATGAGATCATGGACTACTGGACGAACTTCGCGAAAACCGGCTACCCGAATGGAGCCGGACTGCCGGATTGGCCCGACTTCGCTCAGACCGGCCTGGTGCTGCAGCTCGATAGCGCCATCACGTTCACTCCCGACACGGCCAAACCGCGCTACGAGTTTCTGCTCAAAGGAATGCCGCCCCGTCGGCCTGATTAAACTTGTGTTCCGCAAAAAACTCCGGGTAGAGCCGCGTCGAGCACTGAAGACGCTTGAAACGGGCTTTGCGGCATTTCGCACGGAATCCATTCCTTTCCGCTGTCCGGTGGCATCAAGCTCGGAACGCCGGCTATGACAGTTGCCGCCTGCTAGGACAGTGCCTTCGGGCCCATTTGACCGAGTTTTGGAACCGGGGTACAACAGCACAGCTTGAACAAAGGGAGCACATGCCATGGCTCAGCTTGCCACAGCGTGGAAGGCGCCGCGACCGCAGCCGGAGATCCTGCCGGCTACGGTCGGCCAAGCGGCCGAATA
>JASHTU010000546.1 GCA_030040395.1 Acidobacteriaceae bacterium | reverse complement strand
GCTGGTAATCAGCGCGATGGGTCGCGGCGCGATCAGCCCGATCAGCAGCTTGTAGGCCACGCTGGCTGGTGATTTTTCAAGATCGAATTGCATAAAGGCGGTTCCCAGTTTTCAGTTCCCAGGTTCCAGCTTCTCACGCCGAAGAAGAAAGCCGCGAATCCACCCCGCGCCGCGGGCGAACACCCGTCCTTCGAACTCAACGGTCGCACAGCAACTGACAACTGAGAACTGACAACTGTGAACTGTCTTTCAGCAGTTCAGCATTACGGCGGAGCAGCCTGGCTGCTGCGGGCGCCATTGCACCAGGAAATCGGTGACTGACGAAGACTGCATGTGGCTCATGGCTTCGAACTGGCCGCTTTTCTGGCTGTAAAGCAGCTTGCCCTGGTCGCTAAGAACGGCCAGCGCCGGCACTCCCTTGTGTATGGGGACGCTGTATTCGCGGGCCAGATCCAAATTGGTGTCCATGTGCCCGATGTTGACGTGCACCAAGACGAAGTTGGCGTTGAGAATGGGCCAGTTCTTGGCGTTGTGGAAATAAATGTCGAGCACCTGGCAGTCGGGGCACCAATTTCCGCCGAAGTCGAGCAAGACCCGCTTGTGGCTGGCCCTGGCGGTCTTGAGGGCGGCCGCGATATCGGCCCTGGCCTGGTCGGGGGCGGGGTAGATGATGCGGTCCGCGGGCCGCGCCGTGCCGAAAGCGGCGGTCAGCAAGATGGCCAACCCCAGCAGCTTGACAGTTTTCACTTGGGGACCTCCACGCATGATTTAGTCTGCCATATGCGCGCCGCTCCGTCCCAACTGTTTTCCCCACTCCTCCGTTCGGGGGATTTACCGGCGCGGCCCCGGTGCGTGTACTCTGTTGGTTGGATGCGAGACCCGGCACAGTTCCGCGAGCGTCTGGAGGCGACGGCCTTCCCGGACCTTGGAGCGATGATGGAGAGCTACGCCCGCGCGGCGGCAGAACTGGCCGGGAAGCGCTTCCGGCAAAATCTGGACTTCACCGCTGAGTCCATCGAACGGCTCGACGAGATTCTGGTCCTGGTGGGTGACAGCCCGGAGATGGACCTGGACTTCGAGGTGCGGCTCTGGGGCAGCTATCTTGGCGAGGTTCTGCGGCTCCGTTACGCCGGCAAATGGGAGATGACCGACTATCCGGGCGAATCCGTCGCCGTTCCGGCAGTCGAGGCGCGCGGATCGCGGCTGTTTCCGCTCATGAAGGTCTATCGCCGGTTGACGATGGGCGGCGAGGAGGACCTGCAAGAGTTCTTCAACACTGTGACCGGCCGACTCGGCGGTCCGGCGTACATCAACTGAGAGTTTTCCCGTCCGGCTTTTGTCGTCGCGGAGCGGCGGTGCAGTTCGACGGGGGCATTCCGAGCGTCATGCGCCCGTCCAATTTGTAAGTCCATATTGGGGCGTCTTCTCCGATCCGTATCATTCCGTAGGCCGTGGCGTGTGAAATGCGCCAGCTCAATTTTGTCGTGCATCCGCCCGGTTTGTACCCTCTCCGCTTCACCAACCGAAACCTGCACTGCCGCAGAGCCAACAAAATGAACACACTTTTTCAGCCAACGGCGAACTGTCAAAATACAAACTGTCTCACCCAAGGGGTTCACCCCAAGGCTTGTCAACTCTTCCGCCCCCCGCACCCAACCCCATCTTCCTCATTCCAAAAAGATTATTTTTCTTCCCAACCTTGCCGGTTATTTCTGCCAAATCGCTAGAATAATTTTAGGTAGCAGAACGGGGTGATTCCTCTTCGGAGACGGAGCGGCCCGGGAGTGGTGGCTGAGGCATGATCGCCATCCCCGGGCCGCCTGCTTTTTGCCCCTGCTTTGCAGCCCATTGCAGCTAGGCTCAACCTGGGGGCTGCACCGAAAGCGGGGTAAAACGCCCCAAAATGGGCAGTAAGTCCTTATTATTGAAGATCTTAGAATCTAACCCTTTTGTTATCAATAATTTAGACCCAGTACTAATTAGTATAAGTGATTGTAAACAAACCACTTAACCTCAAAAGAGATAGGGGGTAGGGGGGAGGGTAACTGAAAAGTACAGGTCATGCCGGCACACCCAATCCGAGAACGGCTCGGATTCGTTCTGTTCGTGATTTGAAGCGCAAGAATCTAGATAGAACTCCGTCCGAGCGGCCCTGAGGGCGGTTTCAACACATAGAAAAAGGCCCATCCGCCGAAGCGAGCAGGCCTTTTTCCTCAACAGGTTGCGAGTTTACCGGCATCCGCCTCCACCGCCGTGGAAACCACCTCCACCGCCGTGGAAGCCGCCGCCGCCGACCCGGCCGCCACTTAAGCGCGGGCCGGGAAACTTCGCTGTCATTGCTCTGTATTTCAACGTCAGTATTTCGGGACTCCTGGATCGATCTGCTCGGCCCAGGCGACGATGCCGCCGACGAGGTTCGAGACGTTGGCGTATCCGGACTGGTGGAGATACTCGGCGATGCGCTGGCTGCGGCCGCCCGACTTGCAGTGCACCACGATTTCGCGCTCGCGATCGATTTCGCCCAGCCGCCGCGGGACATCGTTTTGCGGAATGAGCTTGCCGCCAATGTTGCCGATCTGGTGCTCGAAGGGCTCGCGTACATCGAGGATGAAAAGATCGTCGCCAGCGTCGATGCGCTGCTTGAGCTCCTTGACCGTCATCTGAGGGATTCCGTTTTTCAATGCCTTCTCCTGGGCGGTCTCCGGCTTGATGCCGCAGAACTGCTGGTAGTCAATGAGCCGCGTGACGGTGGGGTGGGCTCCGCAGACCGGGCACTCGGGGTTTTTGCGCAGCTTGAGTTCGCGGAAGCGCATGGCGAGTGCGTCGACGAGCAGCAGGCGGCCGATGAGCGGCTCGCCATTGCCCAGGATCAGCTTGATGGCCTCGGTGGCCTGAATCACGCCCACCAGTCCGGGAAGGATGCCCAGCACGCCGCCCTCCGCGCAGCTCGGCACTAGGCCGGGCGGCGGCGGCTCAGGGTAGAGGCAGCGGTAGCAAGGCCCTTGGCGCGTGGCGAAGACGCTGGCTTGGCCCTCGAAACGAAAGATGGACCCGTAGACGTTGGGCTTGCCCAAGAGTACGCAGGCGTCGTTCACCAGGTAGCGCGTGGGGAAGTTGTCGGTGCCGTCGGCGACGATGTCGTAATCGGCGAGAATGTCGAGAGCATTCGCGCTGCTCAGCATGATTTCGTGCTTGACCACGTTGAGCGCCGGGTTCAGGGCGATGAGCTTTTCCGCCGCCGAGTCGAGCTTCTTGCGGCCCACGTCGCGGGTGGAGTGGATGATTTGCCGCTGCAGGTTGCTCGCGTCCACCACGTCGAAGTCCACCAGCCCCAACGTGCCCACCCCCGCGGCGGCCAAGTAAAAGGCCAGCGGCGAGCCCAGCCCGCCGGCGCCGATCAAGAGCACGCGAGCCGCCTTGAGCTTCTGCTGGCCCTCCATGCCCACCTCGGGCAAAATCAGGTGGCGCGAGTAGCGGGAGAGATCGTCGGTGGTGAGCTCAGGAAGGGCGGTTTGAAGAGTAGTGGCCATAGGGTCAATTCCAGGTTCCTGCTTCACCGGTGCGGCTGCATGGGGCCCAAGGCGCGTTGGCTCAGACGGCCAGTCCCCCCGCGATGGACGGAATAATCGAGAGTGAATCGGCCGCGGTTACGTGTGTGTTTTCTTTGTCAGGAAGATAGCGTATGTCGTCTTCGTTCAAATACAGGTTAACAAAGGCGCGCAATCTGCCTTCGGGGGTGAACAGGTGGGTGCGCAGTTCAGGATGAGCGCCGGTAAGCGCGCTGAGCGCCTCGCCGACCGTGGCTGCTTCCACCTGGAGCGTCTGCTGCCCGCCCGCATAAGGGCGCAGCGGAGTGGGGATGAGAATGTTCATGCGTAGGGGTTCCCGCCGGCCATTCGCCGGTCCTCCTATTGGATTCAGGCGCTGGGGGCGCCGATGCTTTCATCGTCCATCATGATCGCCTGATCTTCAAAATGCTTGTCTTCCTCGGTGGTTCCGGCGAGCAGAAACGAATTGGTGCGGCCGGCTTTGCCCTGCGCCACTTCTGTGATCACATAACTCGAACCCAGCCAGTGGGCTTCGGCAAAATCGGTGGGCGACCATTGCGGCGGGTGGTCGGGGTGGGAGTGGTAAAACCCGGCGATTTCCGCACCCTGGCGGCGCGCCGTGCGCTGAATGTGCACCAGCTCGACGGGCGCAATCTGGTAACGGTTATGCGCCGAGTCAGTGCGGGTATTGTCCGCGCGCACCGAAGCCACGATGCGCCAGCCATCGGGCGCCGGGTGACCGAGAAGCGCGCCGCAGCACTCCTGCGGATAGGTCTCTTCACCGTGGGCGCGAATCTCGTCGTAGACGAAGCGCGGCAAACGCAAGATGCTCATACCTCCTCCCAAAAGCGTTCGCTTAAGTATTTTTCCGCGCCGTCGGGCAGCACCGTAACCACCACT